>NZ_JUEI01000054.1:0-77410 GCF_000802655.2 Paenibacillus sp. IHB B 3415
GGGCCTTAGAGGCACGGATTGTTGTATTCTGTGCAAGATTTCCGCCAGATAGGCGCCTTAGCTGAGTGGATTGTTGTACGTTGTTCGTTGTACAGGTTTCGCATAAACTAAAATCGGCTCAGGGCGCGAGAGGACCCTGCGGCGGCGGCAATGCAATCGGGATAACACCGTGCAGCCCTGGGCAGATGATCAGACCAAAAACAGCGGCACTTCCCATTCACAACTGGGTGCGCCGCTGTTCTTACGCAGAAACGTACTGCTGTTATTCACAGCAGATTCTTCTTCAGCGCCTGATGAACCAGCCCGGCGAACAGGCTATTCGACCAAGCGAACCATGGCCGGGTATAGACCGAGGGATCATCGGCCAGAAACCCTTCATGCATATAGCCGGTTCCGGCATCCGTAGCTTCCAGCAGCGCGATCATCTCAAGCATCTCTGCATCTGTCGAGGCAGTCAAGCCCTGCATGGACAAGGACATGGGCCAGATGTAGCCCTCCGGCGTATGCGGACTGCCGATTCCCCGGGCAGCCGTTCCCTCATAATAGAAGGGATTATGCTTGCTGAGAATAAACCGCCGGGTATTGCGGTAAATTTCATCATCGCTGCTGGCATAGCCCAGGTACGGAATGGACAGCAGCCCCGGTGTTCCTGCGTCGTCCATCAGACTGTAATTGCCGTAGCCATCCGTCTCGTAGGCATAAATAACGCCAAACTCAGGATGACGGTATTTGCCGTACAGCTCAATTCCGTGCCTGATCTCTCCTTCAAGCTCAGCCATTTCAGCAGCCATCCTGCAGTCACGGAAGACTAAGCTTGCAATCTCCTGCATCTGGCCGAGCGAGACGGCAGCGAACATGTTGGACGGGATATGGTAGTGGAAATCACAGGCGTCATCACTGGGCCGGAAGCCCGACCAGATCATGCCGGTATAATTGACCGGCATGCCGCGTTCGCCGCTGCGCAGCGTATCATGGAAGGGACAATTGCTGCGGCTGAAGCTGTAGGCGGATTGCTCCTGATGATGCTGCTCGGTCTTCCACAGCTTCAAGATCCCCAGCAGCATTTCTTTGAAGCCCTCGTCAAATAGTTCTGCCTTCCCCGTCTCTTTCCAATAGGCATACGCCAGGCGGATCGTGAAGCATAAGGAGTCCAGCTCGAATTTGCGCTCCCAGACCCATGGAGACATCTCCGTCTCGTCTCCCGCATTCCAGTGCCAGTCATTGACCGCTTCATTGAAAGCATTCGCATACAGATCAATGCCGGCACAATGAACATGACGGCGGATCAGCCCGCTCACCATCCGCTGCAAATCCTGATCGTCTGCAAGGAGCGGAGTGTAATGCATCATCTGCTCCACCGAATCGCGCAGCCACATCGCCGGGATATCCCTGGTGATGACAAAGGTCGTTCCATCCTCCATTAGCTTCGTGGTCGTTTCCAGCGTGTTCGGGAAACAATTAAGAAATTGCTTCAAGAGTCTTGGACGGTGACTGAGCTTCTGTTCCGCTTCCTTCAGAACCGCCTGCACAGATTGCGGCAGCTTCAAAGCAGGCATTGTTATAGACGGCAATTTAAAAGAGTCCAAATTTACTGCACCCCGCTTTCACGGACGGTCAGGCTGCAGCTGACCGTAGAAGCCGAGTGTGAGCCTACCCGCACCATGAATTCGCCAGGCTCAACAATCCGCCGGAGATCCATGCCGACCAGCTCCAGATGCTCCCGGTTCAGCGGAAAAGTAACCGTCCTGCGCTCCCCGGGCTGAAGCCGGATTTTGCTGAAGCCTTTGAGCGCCAGCTCGGGGCGGGTGACCGAAGCCGCAAGATCTGACACATAGAGCTGGACAACTTCTGCCCCGGCAAGACTCCCCGCGTTGCTCACGTCAACATGCACCAGCGCTTCTTCATCCGGGCCGATAACTCCGGGTTCAATCCGCAGGCCGCTGTACTGAAACTCCGTATAGCTAAGCCCGAAGCCGAACGGATACTGCGGCGACAGATCGGACTCCAGATACCGCTTGCCCCGTGTCCTGCGCGAATTATAATTCAGCGGCAGCTGGCCGACATGCTTCGGCAGGGTCAGCGGCAGACGTCCGGACGGGTTCACTTCTCCGAACAGGATATCAGCAATGGCGTTTCCGCCCTCCTGTCCGGGATACCAGGCTTCCAGAATGGCATCGGCCTGCTCATCAATCCACGGCTCCGTGACCGGCCTGCCATTGATGTAGACGACAATCAGCGGCTTATCCAGCTTGCGGAGTTCCCGGGCAAGCTCCAGCTGGACACCGAGCAGATGGAGTGTAGAACGGTCTATGCCTTCCCCGCAGTCCATGTCACTCCAGACATGATCCGTTACGAGGGAGGCCCCGGTGCGCAAATCGATGGTTCCGCCGCCGAAATCGCGGGCGCTTGAACCGCCGATGACCAGCACGGTGGCATCCGCCTGCGCGGCAGCCTCCAGCGCACGCGGAAATCCCTCCCGCGAGCCGTCTTTAATCCGGCAGCCCGGTGCGTAGTGCACCCGCTCATAGCCGAGCTGATTGCGGATTCCTTCCAGCACAGTCACGATCTGCCCCTCCGGCTGGGGTGAGGTATAATCGCCCAGCTGGTTATAGGGCGAATGGGCGTTGGGCCCGATGACGGCAAGGCTGCCGATGTCCTTGCTGAGCGGCAGGGTCCGGCTGTTATTTTTCAGCAGAATGATTCCTTCCTCCGCTATCCGCCGGGCCAGCTGCTTATGTGCCTTACTGCCAATAACCTCCTTGGCCCGTGCGGGATCAGCGAATGGACGCTCGAACAAACCGAGCCGGAACTTCAGCGTAAGCACCCGGCTGACCGCCAGATCCAGCTCCGCTGCCGCTACAGCGTTCTGCTCAAGCGCCGGTGCCAGATGCCCCCGGAACATCCCGCCTGACATTTCCATATCCACTCCGGCCTTGACCGCCGCCGCTACCGCCTCTTCCCCGGTCGCAGCCGTATTGTGACCGCTTTGCAGCATTTCAATTGCGCCGCAGTCGGTGATCACAAGTCCGTCAAATCCCCACTCCTGCCGCAGCACTTCCTCCAGTAGGTAGCGGTTTGAGGTGCAGGGCACACCGTCGATTTCATTATAGGCAGGCATTATGGAAGAAGCTCCGGCCTCCACTGCTTTGCGGAACGGGTAGAGATCGGTCTCATGCAGCTCCCGCAGGCCCAGATGTGCCGGAGCTCCGTTGCGTCCGCCCTCCGGGCTGCCGTATCCGGTAAAATGCTTCAGTGTAGCCGCAATGCTGTCCGCTGAATCCAGCGACTGGCCCTGCAGTCCCTTCACTGCAGCAACGGCCAGTACACCAGCCAGGTACGGATCTTCACCGTAGGTCTCCTCGGTCCGTCCCCAGCGCGGATCGCGGACGACATCCAGCACCGGGGAATAGGTAACAGCTCCCCCCTGGCTGCGCGTTTCAACAGCAACCGCCCGGCACATCTCCTCATACAGCTCCGGGTTCCAGGCGCTGCCTACCACAAGAGGAACCGGGAACACCGTGGCCCCGACCGCCATGTGCCCATGCGAGCATTCCTCGCCGAACAGGATGGGAATACCCAGCCGGGTGTGCTCCAGCGCATACCGCTGGAGCACATTCAATGCCTCCGCCCCTTCTGCAGGAGACAGGCCATTCTCCAGCGTCACCCCAGTCCACGGATCGGCGCGGAGTGTCCCGTACAGCGAGCCGATCCCGCCCGCCTCCATCATCGACATGAATTCTTCCGTTATATCAACGGTGCCGTCCTCCCGCCTGAGATAGCTTTTCCACCCGAAGGGCTGGATCAGCTGCCCGATCTTCTCCTCAATTGTCATGCGGCTAAGGAGATCGGCTACACGCTTGTCAACCGGTAATGAAGCATTTTTGTAATCCATAGTGCAGACCTCTCCTTCCTCACAAATCACGCTATTCTCGTCGCCTAGCTTACCGGAACTGCCCGATGAATTTCACAGCTGCGGCGATATCGTCTTCAGGACGGTCGCCGACTTCTCTTTCCACGGTCAGATACCCCTTATAGCCGATATCCTGAAGGGCAGAGAAATAAGCAGGGAAATCAACGCTCCCTTCGCCCGGAGGAACCTCCCGGAAGCCTGCTCCGCTCTCGCCCATTACCGCAATCCGCTCATGATCCAGCACGCCATACACATCATACGGATCGACCTCGCGCAGTCTCACGCCGTCTTTGACATGAGTGTGCACAATATAGTCACGCAAAGTATACACTCCCTGGACGGGATCATCTCCGGTCACCATGACCATATTCGCCGGGTCAAAGTTTACAGACATTCCTTGGGTATCCAGCGAATCCAGGAAGGATTTCAATCTGGCCGCAGGCTCCGGCCCCGTCTCGATGGCGAAGTAGCCGCCGCGCGCGGAAGCATATACAGCCAGCTCATTGCAGGCCTCCTGCAGAATGGCATATTCCGGGTCACCGGGATCTTCCGGCACAATCCCTATATGCGTCGTAACGATGTGGCAGTCCAGATCAAGCGCAAGGTCGAGCGCTAGCTTCGACTTGCTGATTTTCCAGCCATTCTCCGCCGGATTCTTGAAACCCTGCCCGCCGTAATCCGCACACAGCGCTGACAGCTCAAGATTAAGCTCCGCCAGATAAGCCTTAATAGCCTTCCGGTCCTGTGCCGGCAGCTTGGCCGGGTCCATTTCGCCCTGGATCGCCCAGAGCTGTACACCTTCTGCGCCGATGTCTCTGGCGGTCCGCAGATTGCTGCGCAGATCCCGGCCGAAGCTATCGGCGATCACACCGATTTTATTGGACAAACCCATTATTGTTCACCCTTCCTCTATACCTGCATATATGTTATTGAAGATTCACTTCGATTTGCACCTGCTGCGGACGGTAGACTGCCAACAGGCGCCCCTCAAGATCAGCGGCGAACATCACCGTACGCTCCTGCTCCAATGTGAAGGTATACTCCGCACCGTGCTGCGGATCGCGCACAGTAATCCCGGCATCAGCACCGTATTCGGATACGAAGATGTACAGGCTGCCGCCCGCAAAAGCGAGCTTGCGCCCGTAAACGCCCGGCAGCTCTCCGCCTTGAAGCCAGTGCAGCTCCGGCTGTACTCCAGCCGTCTTGACCGCTGATGCGTATAGCGCCTGGATCGGCTCCCAGCGTTCATTCAGCTCCACGGGCAGCGGACAATACATGAACCTGCCTGCTCCAATGGCTACCTCCAGCACTCCCTGTTCCCCTCTGCATCCGGCAGGCCGTTCCACTGCCAGATTGCCGATTTTCTTCTGGCCAAAAGCTACAGGGAAACGCTCCTCTCCCAGCTTCAGCATTTCCTCGCGCAGGATATTGCCGTGCTCAAGCCTGCCAAGCTCTTCACGAAGACGATCCCCGGCCGGTCCCCAATGCTCATCCAGCCGCAGCGGCCCGCTCCATAGCACCGTACTTCCCTGCCGGGCTAGCTCCAGCAGTTGTCCGAAGGCTTCATCCGCGAAGTTATGCGCACTTGGCACAATAATCAGCTTGGCCGGATGGCGCTCCAGCGCCTCCAGATGATATTCGCCAATCCCGCGCGGGTGTACGTTCATTCCGAACGCCAATACCCGCACGGCCTGGGTCGTAGCCTCAAAGGCCAGCTTGCGGTTCGAGAAATCATTCGAGAACGGATAGACCACCGCAATCTCCTCCAGCTCCCGCGACTCGAACAGCCCGCCGATCTCCGCCATAAAGCTGCCGAAATCATAGGAGACATCCGCTTCCGGCTTCTGGGTTCCATCGGCACGCAGGGCACCGATATTAGACTCATTGGCGTTATTCATGAAGTAATTGGTGTTCCAGATCCACTGCACCGCACCTGCACCGCCTGTCGAGAAGGAATAGGCATATTTGCGTTCCAGGATGTTGCGCAGCTCCTCTTCCATGCGTTTGGCGATCCCGTCCGGACGCTGGACATGCATAATGCCGGTCTCCTGAATGAGATTCGGCTTATCGGGCGTCTTGGTGAAGATCCCGTCCCAGCCGAGGTGATCCATCTGCCACCAGGTATGAACTGTTGTATAATCCACAGTCTCTGCATAAAAGAACGGAGAAGGCCGCTGCGAGCAGATGCCCTCATCCTGGCCCACCGTCGCCAGATGCGACGGATCGGAGCGGCGGATGGCTCCAATCAGCTCTGAGGCCCAGCGGTTATGCATATCCATGCTGAACAGGGAAAAATCCGTCCAGCGCAGCCATTTCTTCGGCTGCACCACACTCTGGAAGTACGTGTCATTCGGGTCCGGCGCAACGGCAGCTTCGAACGAAGGCAACTGGCCGGGCGTCATATTCCAGCGCTCCTGGAGTGCAGCAATATCGTTGCCATATTTAACGCGCAGCCATTCGCTCCATGCCGCCTGCTCGAAACGGTCGCCAGCTGTGTACGGCCCTTCAAAAACGCGGCGCGGATGAAACAGCGAGGGCTCGTTGATCAGATCCCAGTGCACGTTGGTAGTCCCTTTCTGGCGGGAAACGATGGAGGCAATGAAGCGTTTCTGCGCCTCTACAGAGCGCGGGTCCAGATAAGGATTCTCTCCTTCCCACGCTTCCGGCGCGAAGGAGAAGAAGGTAAACGTTACTTCCAGCTCATGCCGCTTGGCGGTCAGCACAAAGGCATCCACCGCACGCATGATATCTTCGGCGGCATGTCCGTCCGCGAACATGACCATCCGGTAGCCGGTCCAGATCCCGGTGCGGATCAGATTAATTCCGGCACGCTTCATCTCGGCCATATCTGTCTCCCAGCGGTCCACATTCGGCAGCTGCAGAAATTTCCGTGAGACATCCGAGGTCATATAGGTCATGCCCACGATCGGGACCGGTTTGCCGCCCCGGCGGAAATAATCGCGGCCCGCGCTCAGCGGCTCCCCGCTCTGCAGAAGCGCCCGGTCCATCCCCCAGAAGGCCTGCGTAAGTACACGCCTCTCCCCGCGCGTGGATTCCGCAGTGCAGCTTACACGGTACAGACCCGGCTCAAGCCGCAGGGGAACCGGCAAACGCACAAACTGCAAATCCGGTGCGGCCGGTCCCGCGTTCAGCTCCGCCCGGGCCTCCCACAACACTTCATCCATTCCATCCTTACTCACTTCCAGCCTGAAATGCCACACAGTATCCGGCGCAGAAGTCCGCGACAACGACTGAAGCTGCAAGGTCAGCAGCGCCTGCTCCCCTGGCTCGTATGAGGCAAAACTGCTCTTCAGCCATATTTCTGTTACGCCCTGAGCAGTATATTCCGCGAGCTTGCGCAGCAGCTCCGGCCCGCCGGTGCTCCAGAAGAGTTCATCCAGCTCCTGATTGATCAGAATCCAGCGGCTTCCGGCATAGTCTCCCTTGTACAGCTCCAGCAGTACAACCGGAGCGGAACGCTCACGTCCCGTGCTGTCCGTCCCGGTCAGCAGCGGATAGATGAACATATCCATCGGGCCGCAGGCACCCATCTCCTCGGGGATATCGCTTGTTTTGGTGGGCTGCAGTGTAAGTCCCCACGTAGGCTTAACCGTGAACAGCGCCTCATCATTCTCAAGCAGCGGATATTCGGAGGAAGCTTTGAAGCGGACGACCGGAGCGGGGCTGACCGCCAGTGCATCATGAAGGTTCAACAGCTGGTGGTATGCAACCTGCGGGCGCTCTACCTTCCAGCCTTCTGCTCCTGCAGTTACAGGCTCGCGGAAAGGAATTCCGCCGGTATTCAGCAGCCCGCCGCCGCTGCGCAGGTAAGCATGGATATCGTTCCAGGCCGCTTTGGGAAAGTAGGGGCCATGCAGCTGAACCAGCGCATCCCAGCCGCCAGCCTGGAGGCGTTCTGCCAGTTCAGATGCATCCGCCACAGTTGCCCATTGATTCAGACCTTCAAGAATGCTGCGGGATGGCCTGTCACCCGAATAAGGAAATGTCTCGTCGTAAAATACCAGTATGTTCATGTCCATCCCCGTTTCTTGTTGTTGTGCAGAGTGCAGGTTGCTGGGCTCTACCCTATGCCTGCTCCCACAGTCGCCGGACATTCTCCATGGCCAGCTGTGTTCCAACTTTGCATTCTTCGCGTCCTTCAAACTCAATTGAGATAAAGCCGTCGTAACCGGAGTTCTTGACAGCCGATGTGATGGCCGCAAGCTCCAGATCGCCATGACCTGCAACAGCCCCCAGCAAATACCGCCCTGCTGCGCTGCGGAACCAGCCGCCGCCGGGATCGCGGTCCCCCGGGCGTATGTAGAAATCCTTGAAATGCACCATGGAAGCATAGGGGGCATTCTTCTGGACTGCCGCCAGCGGGTCTTCATCGACGACGACGAAATTGCCAATATCCAGCGTAGTACGGAAGTTTTCCCGGTCAACGGCATCCACCAGTCCAAGCACACGGTCGCTGGCCTGCAGGAAATAGCCATGGTTCTCGATGCTGGTGGTAATGCCGAAGCCCGCCGCGTAATCGGCTATCTCACGGCAGCCTTCAGTCAGCCGGGCGAACTGCTTCCTGTAATGCCGGATTGACGTATCCGGATGTGTAGCGGCATCATGCCGCAGCAGCTTCACGCCGAGCCGGACTGCCATGTCCACTTCCGTCTTCAGCCGGGCAATCTCGGCATGAAAGCTCTCTTCACTCTCTGTAATCAGATTGCCGCGCACGGCATAATTGGACAGCTCTATGCCGCATTCGGCCGCTTTGCTGCGGATTTGCTCAGCAAGACCATCCTGTTTATGCAGATCGTATCCGACCGGCACCAGCTCGACATGCTCCCCGCCTGCGGCTGCCGTCCATTCGATGACGTCCAGAACATCCATCTCACCGCTCTGAATCGCTTTATACAAACTGTAGGTGCTTACGCCAAGCTTCATTTTTTATCACTCCTAAAGTTTAGATAGCATTCGCTTAATGACATTGACTACGATAAATGATGACCGCAGCAAGTTTTCGATCGCGCTACCGCTCCTGCTCCTCCAGTTCTAATCCCGCTATCGATCTTACAATCCTGCAGAAAATACAACATTCCCCTCAAAATTCTGCTCTTATTCAAAGAATGTTGTATGAAAGGCAGCATTTATGCTCCTGCGAGCGGATATTGCAGAGGATTCCTGTATTTCATACAACAATTGTTACGAATCCCCAATTTCCCAAGAACTCAAGTTGCAGTACGTACAACATTATGGCCGGCCTGAGCCGTTAATCTTAACTTCCGGCTTCAGCTAAACGCTCTCCTCAATCACTCAAAAAACAATTTCCTTCCCCAGCTCCGCCGATTCGTAAATCCCGCACAGCATGCGCATGATCTCTACGCCGTCCGACACCGGACTTAGCGGCTCGCGGCGCTGCTGCACACATTCGACGAAATGATCGATCTCATTCTGAAAAGCAGTGTCCAGATGAAATCCGGGATGTGTTGTCTGCGGTGTAGTATTGAGAATCGTATTATTCTTCTCCGTGGTGAAGGACAGCACCGGATCAACCTCAACCCCGCCCTTGTCCCCATAGAGTTGAATGGTTGTCTTGTTCTCTTTGGCATGCAGAGTGAAGCTGGCGTCAAGCATCAGGGAAGCTCCGCCTTCGAAGCGGATCAGCGCATTAGCCATATCCTCCACTGAGCTTGCAGCAGCATCGTAATCCGCAGCCCGGTAGGCGGCCAAATGCTGCACATTCGACCGGTTGCCAAGCTGATAATAGGTGTTGGCAGAGACGGATTTCACCTTGGGCCGGCCCATCAGATACCAGCAGAGGTCCACAACATGAACGCCGATATCAATGACAGGCCCCCCGCCGGAACGCGATTTGTCCGCGAACCAGCCACCGGGATTTCCGATCCGCCGGATACTGGAGGCCCGCGCATAATAGAACGCTCCGAATTCACCAAGATCCGTAAACTGCTTGACGAGCTGAGCGTTGTTGTCATAACGCCGAACATAGCCGATTTGCAGAATCTGACCTGACCTGTTCACCGCCTCTTCTATCCGCAGTGCGGATTCCACCGTGGTGGTCAGCGGCTTCTCCAGCAGCACATCAATGCCGGCCTGAACAGCGGCAACGGCAATTTCCTCGTGCGTATTGTTCCAGGTGCAGATGCTGACCGCATTAATCCCCGCTTCCGCGAACATCTCCCGGTAACCGGTATAAATTTTGGCCGCACCATATTTGTCAGCGGTCAGCTTGGCCCGCGCCTCATTCAGATCGCATACTGCATGGATCTGTACATCCGGGTTATTGCGGTAGGCATTCAGGTGCAGCTCAGAAATGGTGCCTACTCCTACGATGCCGATTTTGATGATAGCCATGTCACATCCCATCCCTTCTATAATGGAGAACCAAATCGGCCAGTGCCGAAGCCGCGGAGACTACCTCCTGTACAAGGACCCATTCGTTATCCGTATGCGCCTGGCCGATATCCCCCGGTCCAAAAACAACCGACGGCACGGAGACACGCGCCAGCTTGCTGGCATCCGTCCCATAAGCGGCCCCATGTTCAAGCCGCCCTTCAGCATAACCGGCAACTGCCGATGCCAGCTGGAGCACCAGCGGATGACTGCCGGAGGTCTCCATCGCATAGTCGATAATAAACGGCTCCTGTACGGTAAACTGCAAACCCGGAACATTCTGCTTCAGCTCCTGCAGTTTATCCTTGAATCCCTGCCATACCTCCAGCGGCTCCTCGCCCGGAACCGTCCGCCGGTCGATGGTGATACGGCAGCTGCCCGGTATTGTATTCGGCGCAGCTCCGCCGGTGATCTCGCTGATGCAGTGCGTCGGCGCTCCGACCATTGTATGCTCCTGCAGAGCATACAATGGTGCCATCTCTTCCTTCAGATAGCGGATCACCTCGGCCATCTGTTCTATCGCATTGACGCCTTTGTCCGGTTCGGAGCTGTGGCCCGGCTTGCCGTGCACATCAATATAGAACCGCACGCAGCCCTTATGGGCGATTACCCGGTGGAGTCCGGTCGGTTCCCCGACAACCGCTCCGCAATAACTCAGCTCACCGGAGTCGATTGAGGCAGCAAGCCTGCTGACTCCGGTGTAGCGGTACTCCTCATCTACGATTGCAGCCACATGCACGCCCACCGGAAGCGGCAGGCCGCTGCGTTTCAGCGCAGCCATGGCGACCAGCATTGCAGCCAGCGAGCCTTTGGTATCGCAGGCGCCGCGCCCGTACAGCCTGCCGTCCATCACAGTTCCGGCGAACGGGTCAATGGTCATCCCGGTGGTCTGAACGGTATCCATATGCGCCTCCAGCAGCAGCACAGGGCCGGGATGCTCACCCGGCAGCATCCCTATAATGTTGCTGCGGCCCGGCTCTACAGGCTGCTCCAGGTAAGAAATTCCGTGCTCTGCCAGATACTGCTTCACATAATCTGCGACACTTGCCTCCCCACAGCCCCCTTCAAAGGCCGGATTGACACTTGGAATAGCCACCAGCTCCTGCAACACCCGGGTGACTTCTGCCGGGTCGATCTCCACCTGTCCCATAGATAAGCCAGCCTCCTTTTACGTACGGTTGTTTCTGTCATCTTTCATGCCCGGCAGACTGGCGATACCATTGCAGATTAAGGATTTCGCCAGTGCAGCAAGTTAGATTCTTGAATCCACTCTATATAGCATGGAGCTGTCCCTCCATCACGTATTACAGCCGCGGGCATTCACCGTAATCCATTCTGACCACCGGCCCTTACGAACACCTGCTACACGGTTATTGAGATTTGGAATGACACAGGAATGGTTCGGAATAATTTCGATCCGGTCCCCGATCTGAAACGGCTCCGAGAGCGGGTCAAACTGCAGGAAGCCATGCTCTTCATTCAGCGCAGCCAGCTTCACCTGCGGATGTCCGACAATAATGCCGAAGCCGTCGCGCCCGTGGGCTTTGTCACTAGTCAGGCTTTTGGTGCCCGCATCGATGGTTGCCAGCCCAGGCAAGGGTGTACTTACTACAGTGGCAATCACGCGCAGCGCGCAATCCTCCTCAGACGCAAGCCCCATCCCTACACCGGAAGCATCAAAAAACACATAGTTTCCCGCACGCACCTCCGTCACCCCATCCAGCTCCCGGCACATCAGGGCAGCGGGCGAAGATCCCGTGCTGATTACATCCACCGGCAGCCCAGCTTCCCTGAACATTGCTGCCGTATCCAGCATCAGCGCTGCTTCCTCACGGGTGGCTTCGATGAAAGTGGCCTCGCCGGTATTCTGGTATATCGTTCCGAAATAGCCCATCACCCCGGCGATCCGGATGCCCGGCAGCTCCTGGATGGCCCCAGCAAACTGCAAGGCATCCTCACCTGCCTGTCGGCCTCCCCGGTGCAGCCCGCCGTCGATCTCGATCAGCACCTCCACCGGCTTTCCGGTCCGCACGCCGACCTCCGACAGACCGGCGGCTCCGGCGATGCTGTCAACTGTGGTGATCATCCCGCACTTCATATGCAGCGCGGCGAACCGGTCCAGCTTATCCGCACCGATCAGCGGATAAGCGATCAGAATCGATTCCACGCCAGCAGCTGCAAACACTTCGGCCTCCGCCAGCTTGGCTGTCGTAATTCCGATGGCGCCAGCGGCCAGCTGCAGCTTAGCGATTGCAACTGATTTATGCGATTTGATATGCGGACGATGCTGGATTCCACAAGCTTTGAGCCGCCCTGCCATGCCGTCAATGTTGCGCTGCAGAATATCCATGTCAATGATTGCGGAAGGTGTCGGCAAGTCCCCATAGAGGCTCATGCTTCTGTTACCTCTACAATCAGCTCGATTTCCACCGGGGTATCAAAGGGCAGCTCATTGGCCGAGATCGCTGAGCGGGCATGTCTGCCTTTGTCACCCAGCACCTCTACGAGCAGATCCGACGCACCATTGATGACATACGGCTGCTCCACAAAGCCCGGAGCCGAATTGACAAAAGCCAGCATCTTCACCACCTGCTTAATCCGGTCCAGCTCTCCCAGATGCTCCTTGAGCACGGCCAGGAGATTAATTGCCACCTGCCGGGCGGCGGCATAGCCCTGCTCCACGGTCAGATCGGAGCCCACCTTGCCCGTCAGCATCAGTGTTCCGTTAATACGGCAGTCATTGCCCGAGGTATATACGACATTGCCCACCTGCTTGGCAGGTACATAGGTCGCTACAGCAGGAGGCACCTTGCCCAGTACAATTCCTTTCTCTTCGAGCAGCTTCTCAACATTTCCCATGCTTCTCGCTCCTTAGATTCAAATGTTGTTACTAATTGATTGTTAAGCTTCTATAATTAATGATGGCATGAATGCTTGCAGGCCCCAGCCCGGATCAGCTCCCCGGGACGTTCCCCGCTGCGCTTGCCGTGTGACAGGGTGCGCACACCGTTCACCCACACCTGCGAAATGCCTGACGGCGCCAGTGTCGGCGCCAGATAAGTCGCCCCGTCCGTAATCGTATCCGGGTCAAACATCACAATATCTGCATGGTAATCCGGCACAAGCAGACCGCGCTTGCCCAGCTTGAAGCGCTGTGCGGGGAAAGAGGTTACCTTCCGCACCGCCTGCTCCAGCGTAAGCCGCTTATCCTGCCGCACATATTTGGCGAATAAGCGCGGGAAGGTTCCGTAGGTGCGCGGATGCGGCTTACCGGTCACACAGCCCAGGCTGTCAGAGATAATGACCGAATGCTCCCAGGCTACCAGATGGTCCACATCTGCCTGAGACATATGAAAATATACAATCGACACTTTGCCGTCTTCCTGCTGCAGCAGATCCAGCGCACAGTCAATGGGATCGTCTCCCTGCTCCCGGCTGATCTCAAGAATATGCTTGCCTTCCAGCAGCTGTCCCGCAGCCGTAACAGCCGCAGAGACATAGATGCTCTGCCAGCCTGTTGAGGCCACAAGATTATCCCACTCCGTCTGCTCGTGGCGAAGCTCTTCCCTGATCCGCCCACGCTGTACCGGGTCACGCAGGCGCTCAAGCACAGCGGTTATGCCGCCTTCCAGCGCCCACGGCGGCAGCACGGTAGTCAGCGAGGTTGAGCCCGCTTCGTAGGGATATACATCGCAGGCGACATCAAGCCCTCTTGCCCGGGCATCCACAATCAGCTCCAGCACTTCGTTCACCTTACCCCAGTTGATCCTGCCTGCCGCCTTAACATGACAGACCTGCAGCGGAACTCCGCTGCGTTCGGCAATCCACAGCACCTCCTTGACGGAGGCGATCAGATTATTGCCTTCGCCGCGGATATGCGCCGCCAGCATTCCGTTATAGCGCGGCAGCACGGAGCAGAGCTCGGCAAGCTCCTCCTTGGAGGCATAGCTGCCGGGCGAGTACAACAGACCGATGGACATACCAATCGCCCCTGCTTTCATCCCCTCCTCCAGCAGCTCTTTCATGACGGCCATTTCCTGCCTGACCGCCGGGCGGTTGTCGAAGCCCATTGCGGCAATCCTCAGCGGTCCATGGGCCACATAAGTGGCCAGATTCTCAGCCGGCCGGGAAGACGCCAGAACCTCCATATATTCACCGGCAGTCCGCCAGGACCATGGCACATCCGAGGCGCCGATTACCGGTTCAACATAGGAGCGGAGCATATCCAGCCGGTCCGGATGAAAAGGGGCCGGAGCCAGCCCGCAGTTCCCTACAACCTCTGTTGTAACCCCCTGGCTCATCTTCACCTCGCTGAAGGGCTGCTCCAGAATCATCAGATCTGAATGGGTATGCCCGTCTATGAATCCCGGGGCGATCACCTGCCTTCCGGCTTCGATCACCTCGCGGGCTTCCGCGTCAATCATTCCTACAGCAGCAATCCGGCCGTCCCTCATGCCGACATCCCCGATGAACCACGGATTTCCGCTGCCATCGACAATTCTGCCGTTCTTAATCACTGTATCGAGCATCGCCGTCCTCCTCTCTGTTCCCGCTCACCCCACCTAGTTATCCGCGTTCGATGCCATCCGCGAAGACCGAAGTTCCGCGCTGGCTGCGTGCCCATTCCGCTACCCGGGAAGGATCACCTTCCCATAGGCGTTCCGGGCCCCACTGACTGGCTTCGGGCTTGCCTTCACATTCCACGCGGATCACCGGGAACAGGCGTGACGGCGCTTCGGCAGGCAGGCCTGTAATGAATAATTCTGCGTCCCGCTGCTCGAATTCCAGCTTCTGGCCGGTGGTCAGCAAGGTTACAGCTTTCACTTTGCTGGTCAAATCCGCCAGTCTCATTACGGGCCGTCCGTCCCAGAAGCGGATGATCAGATACAGGAAGTTCTCCCGCGTCGTCTGCCGCCCTCTGGTGATGAATTCCGTAATGGAGCCGCCGTCCGAGCCGTATATGGCCTCGCCGTGCACCTCCAGCCAGCGGCCGATATCCAGCGCCCGCTCCACAAATTCCGGCGGCAGTTCCCCATCTGCTGTCGGCCCGCAGTTCAGCAGCAGATTGCCGCCGTGTGCCCCGCCCTTCTCCGCACATTCGCAGAGCATATCCAGCAAATAATCAGCCGGACGCCAACGTTCCCCGAACACATGGCTCCAGAGCCGCCAGGTGGTCACCTGGCACGATTCCCACAGCCGTTTGCGGTCAGCTACAATGAGGTGCTCCGGGGTACCGAAGTCACCCAGTGTATCCGAGTCGCCCGCACCCACACCGCCATCCGCGCGGTATTCATCATGGGTGCTGGAATAGCCCAGCCGGTTGTTGACCAGAATGCCCGGCTGCAGCCTGCGCATTTCCTCCAGCAGCTCGACGCTCTGCAGCTCATCGGCATTCCTCGGCCACACGCCATCGAAGAAGAAGTGATCAATCTGGCCGTAATTGTTCAGCAGCTCCTTCACCTGGTTATGCAGGTAAGTCCGCACCTTCTCCCAGCCCTCCGGATCTTTGGCCGGACCATCGAAATAGGCCGGCAGCCGCCAGTCAATCCAGGAGTAGTACAGTCCGATCCGCAGCCCCGCCTTGCGGAAGGCATCCACATACTCGCGGACGAAGTCACGCTGCGGAGCCAGCTTCGCGCTGGAGTAATCCGTATAGGCGCTGTCCCACATGCAGTAGCCGTCATGATGCCGGGTTGTGAAGCAGGCATATTTGAACCCGGCCTTCACTGCGGTCGCTGCCCACAGCTCGGGATCGAAATGCTGCGGGTTCCAAGCAGCAGCCTGCTCAGCATATTCCCGCTGGTCCAGATGCTCCCGGAATAGGATCTGCTCCCCACGGCCGTGCTGCGCATAAGGGCCCCAGTGAATGAACATGCCGTAGCGGCTTTCAGTGAACCATTTCCAGTGGTCCGGTACAGTGAAATCTAGTGTCGTCATGAGCTTCCTCCTGTTGTTTCCTCTTATTTTGGGCGTGTTAAATCTACAGCTGCCCGGAATTCAGGCAGCTGCAGGTTGACGTATGGGGTTTTCTATATAGTTTGAACTTTAGCTTTACCGCTCCTACAGTTCCAAAATCCCCTCCACCAGCTCTCCTTTTTCTAAAGTTTTATAGTTCAATCTATATAGTCTTATTTGGCTGTAGCCGACTTGTACGTTTCGTAGGCCTCCTGATAGATTTCCAGATAACGGCTCAGGTTCATGCTGTCCAGCGTAGCCAGATATTGCTCCCACTCGGCATTGATATCGGCATCGCCGATAATGAAGCGGGCCATCATTTCATTGGTGTAGTCATAGATTGTTTTGGAGAGGTCGGCGATTTCCGCAGACTGGTCGACCGTGAAGTTGATCGGCGGCAGCACCGTTTCGACGTCTACCCGGTAAGGCTCGTATTTCTCCTTGGTCTCGTTATAGAGAATGCTGTCCAGCGGGTTCTCCGGGTTAGCTACGAGGCCGAGGCGCAGCGAGTTTGGACGGTAGGCGATCCCGGTCTGCGACCATTGCTTGTTCTGCGTGACCCCGAATTTGGACATATCCATATAGACAGCGGCTTCCCCGTTCAGGCCGATCTCATCAGCCGTTGCCCATCTCCAGTCCACATCCGGCTCGCCGATCGTGGAACGAAGTGTAATTTCCCGGTCATACAGCGCATCGGCGAAGCGGAAAGCCGCTTCCGGATTCTTGGCTTTATTGGTAATAACGAATTGTCCCGGTGCCACCTGATATGGATCATACTGTGTAACCTGTAAGCCATCAGGACCTTTGAGCGGAGCTACAGCCACATATTCGAGCCATCTGCCGCTTGATCCGTTCAGCTGGGTCAGCGCACTCTGGTTCGGACCGGAGGCGGCCCCGAGAATCGGCACATCCGGATTTTCACCCAATTGCACCAGCTGGGCGGCATCCCGTGTCAGTGCCTGCGGGTCCATCAGACCTTCGCTGTACAGCCGGTTAAGATAGGTAAGACCTTCCTTCCAGCCATCCTTGTTGAACGGTACATCCACCTTGCCTTCATCGTTCACATATATCCGGGTGAATGGTGCATAGGTGAAGGAATTCATCAGGAAGTTCTCGACGCTGGTCGTAAGCGTAGAACTCTGGTTCACCTGCGGTGCACCGGAGAAAGGAATCTCATCCGCGATGCCATTGCCGTTAGGGTCCTGGGTTTTGAAGGCTTTCAGCACTTCATAGAACTCTTCTGTCGTTGTCGGCATGTCCAGATTCAGCTTTTCCAGCCACGGCTCATAGATCCAGAGCTTCTGGCGCATCGAACAGTGGTAACACTCATTCGGTGCAGGAAGCGCGTAGATGTTACCATCCGCCGAGGTGATCGTCGACTCTACGAGCGGACTTTCCTCGAACATTTTTTTGGTATTCACACCGTATTTCTCAATATAGTCGTTCAGCGGGAGCAGCACGCCCTGCTCTCCATAAAGGGCCTGCTGCTCAGGCGTCACATTCATCGTCATAATGACATCCGGCAGATCACCGCTGGCCAGCGCCAGGTTCAGCTTCTCAGTAACCGTACTGGTCGGCACAATCTCCCACTCTACATGGATATTCGTTAACTCCTCAAAATATTTAGTGAACTCATTCGTATCGAAATCCTCGACGGACGGGTTGGCCCCGGTCATGACGCGCAGCGTGATTTTCTCATCGACAATCGGGAATTGTCCCGCCTCCGCAACAGTGGCCTCTACAGCTCCATTCCCCGCCGCTGCACCGCTGTTGCTATTATTACTGCTGCTGCATGCGCTCAGGATACTGCCCAGCATACTCACTCCAACAAGTAGTGTTACGACCGCCTTAAACTTCATCAATATAGTCCCCCTTATGATTATCCTTTGAGTGAACCTACCATAACGCCCTTAACCAAGTATTTCTGTACGAAGGGA
The DNA here is from genome assembly GCF_000802655.2 of Paenibacillus sp. IHB B 3415. Lineage (NCBI taxonomy): Bacteria > Bacillati > Bacillota > Bacilli > Caryophanales > Paenibacillaceae > Paenibacillus > Paenibacillus sp. IHB B 3415. The sequence goes on from NZ_JUEI01000054.1 coordinate 18,214, forward strand.
TAGAAGACCAGCAGCGGAAAAGATGAAATAACAATCAGTGAATACTTCAGCAGTGTCTTCATCGCCTCACGTTTGGCCGCATCCTGCGGGTCGCCGGACAGCATGCCGACATCGACATCATTTTTGACCAGGATATCCTTGAGCACCAGCTGAAGCGGGTAGTGATCTTGGCTTTTTAGATACAGCATGGCGTTGAAATACTGGTTCCAGTTCGCAGCGGCGTAATAGAGCGTAATAACCGCAAGGATCGGACCTGACAGCCGGACAACCACCTTCCAGACAAACTGGAAATCATTGCAGCCATCCAGCTGTGCCGCCTCCAGCAGCTCATGCGGAATCGACATTTGGAAATAGGTCCGGGCGATAATGACATTCCACACGCTCAGTGCACCGGGGATAATCATCGACCAGATGGTATCCAGCATGCTGAGATCCCGCACCAGCAGATAAGCCGGAATGAGTCCGCCCGTGAACATGGTAGTGAACATGAAGAGGAGCATGAAGCCATTTTTACCATAGAAATCTCTGCGGGACAGCGGATAGGCCGCCAGCACCGTCATAATTACATTGACCAGCGTACCGGTAACCGTATAAAGAATGGAATTGCCGAAGCCGACCCACACCTGCTTGTACTCAAAAACCGCCCTGTACCCGTCCAGACTCGGACGCACCGGCCATAGCCAGACCTCACCGGACACCACCGCCTGCGAATCACTGAATGAGGCGCTGATAATATACACAATCGGATACAGCACAACCAGGAACAGAAAGCTCATAAAAATAGTATTCAGGATCGTAAACAGCTTGTCGGCTACGGAATCATTGCGGAAAATCGTGTTCATGGTCGCCCCCCTTTACCACAAGCTGCCTTGCTTGGTTTTTTGCGCGATTTTGTTGACCGTCAGCAGCAGAATTAGATTGATAATCGATTTGAACAGTCCGATCGCCGTCGAATACGAATAGTTGGCAACCTGCGAAGTTAAGCCTACCTTGTACACATAAGTGTCGATAATCTCGGCAGCCTTCAGGTTAATCGGATTCTGCATCAGCAGCACCTTCTCAAAGCCGACATCGAGGATATGCCCCGTGTTCAGAATGAGCACGATGATGGCCATCGGCATAATGCCCGGCAGATCGATATGCCACATCCGGCGGAATTTCGTCGCCCCGTCCATCACCGCCGCTTCATGCAGCGAAGGATCAATACTGGCCAGTGCCGCGATAAAAATGATGCAGTTAAAGCCGACATGCTGCCACACATCCGACCAGACATAAATGGAGGAGAACATCGAAATCTCACCCATGAAGTTGATCGGCCCAATCCCGATGAACCCGAGCAGTTTGTTGATAATGCCGATCCGTGGGTCCAGCAGCTCCTTCACGATCCCGACCACCACTACAATGGAGATGAAATGCGGCGCATAAGTCACCATCTGTACGGCTTTGCGGAAACGGACATTACGGAGATAGTTCAGCCCCAGCGCCAGCAGGATCGGAATCGGGAACCCGGCAATCAGATTGTAAAAGCTGAGAACCAGCGTATTCTTCAGAATGCGCCAGAAGTCATAAGAATTGACGAACCGGCTGAAATGCTTCATGCCTACCCAATCACTGCCCCAGATGCCCTTTACTACGGAGAAATCCTTGAAGGCAATCTGTGCACCGTACATCGGCACGTATTTGAAGATAATCAGATAGAGGAAAGGCAGAGCCATCAGCGCGTACAATTGCCAGCTTTTGATCAGCTTTTTGACGAAGGGATTCTCGTTCAATTCAGTTCTCACCTCCTCTTATGCTTGACTTGGGCAAACACTTGCGATCATTCCTCAGGAGGCTTGTTCGTGTGTCTTCCGTGTAACCACAGCATAGGCCGGGAGAGCCGGGAACGTAAATTGTAAATCCGCCATTCCATCGCCTTTTGTTAAGAAATCTGCCTTTGCAGTTGCTGGTTTTGTGTGCATTTGAGTAGAATCGGGCGTTTTTTTACCATTTAGAGGGTGAAAATCAATATTAAAGAATTTAATCGAGTTAGGTTATGTGACATGCAAAACATGATATTGTGCGTGCTGCAACCCGCTTGGCAGGGGATTAGAGGCGGCGATCGGGAAAGCGGCGGTATAAACGTTATCGTGCAAATGGGCGGCATGAGGTGAAATCGCCTGCTTCAGCCATATTCAGGGGCATTTATGCCCCTCGTTCCGCCATTTCGCCCACTCCAGCCATATTCAGGGGCACTTATGCCCCTCATTCCGCCAACTCGCCCGCCTCAGTCACATTCAGGGGCATTTGTGCCCCTCATTCCGCCAACTTGCCCGCCTCAGCCACATTCAGGGGCACTTATGCCCCTCATTCCGCCCAACTCGCCCGCCTCAGTCACATTCAGGGGCATTTGTGCCCCTCATTTCGCCAACTCGCCCGATCCAGTCCGATTCAAAGGGATCTATCCCTCTCATCCTGCCAATTTCCCTGCTGCAGCCACATTTAGTGGGATTTATCCCTTTCATTTCGTCATTCCCCCCGCTCCAGCCGCATTTAGAGGGATTTATCCCTCTCATCCCGCCAATTTCCCCACTCCAGCCGCATTTAGTGGGATTTATCCCCCTCATTTCGCCCAACTCTCCCACTCCAGCCAGATTCAATGGGATTTATCCCTTTCATTCCACTACGCAGACGCTTCAATGAGCAGTAGAAGGCTCATTCGGCGCGGAACCTATATCTCCCTATACTAAAAAAAGGCCAGGAGCTCGTCCCAGCCTTCATATGAAATTGATGAATTTGAACCGCACCGTTATCCGGTTGCGAACTGTACTATCATCCTGCTCCGAACTGTACTCTCATCCCGCTGCGAACTACTCTATCATTTGGTTCCGAACTGCCCCCTTACCCGGTTGCGGATTCCCGGAAGGCGGTGGCGCTGAGTCCGCTGCCTCTTTTGAAGGCCCGGCAGAAGGTGTTCGTGGAATGATAGCCGACCTGCTCCGCGATGTCGCGGATTGGCAGCCCGGTGTTGGCCAGCAGCGCCTTGGCTTCAGTCATGCGGAGCTGCTCCAGATATTCGGAGAAGTTCGTTCCCGTCTGCTCCTTGAAGAACTGCGACATATACCCTTTAGAGATGTTCATATGCTCGGCTACAGCGTCCAGACTGAGATTGGCCTGCCCGAACTGCTCCTGAATGTAGACGAGAATGGAGTCAATCAGCTTGACATTGCGGCTCTTCTTGCGGTGATCAGCTTCTTCGCTCATGGAGAGGAAGATATCCGCCGCACTCCGGTAGACCTCGCGCAGATTCTCCGTAGCGTTCAGCTGCAGCAGCAGACTGCTTACCTCTTCCGGGTATTGCAGCATCAGCTGCTCCTGCAGCTTCACCAGACAGCTAATCATCTCGCAGCAAAAGAGCTGCTGCATCGCTAGTGGCAAATGCCGCTGCTGGAAATTCTCCTGATACAGTGAATCCAGCAGCAGCCGGAGCTCCCCGGATTCACCTGCCTTGGTATAATTGCTCAGCCGGTTCTCCACCTCGCCGGGGAAATAGAACAGGCTGTTCTCGCTTGGCAGGTCATAGAACCAGGCTGTCTGCACAATTTCCTCATAGGTAATCGACGACAGGGACTGGCGCGCCTCCTCATAAGAACCGGACACATCCAGCAGCGAAGTGCGGAAGCCGCCAATCGCGAAATACAGGCCTACAGCCAGCCGTTCTCCGATCTCCGCTGCGGTGCCCGCGATAGCCCCTTCGATCATCCGCCGGAACCGGATGCTGTCCCCGGCTGTATCCACGAACAGGATGGCTATTTTGTCTTCGGCGACATCATGCACATAGTAGCTTTCACCCAGCGCCAGCCGCAGCGCTTCCTTGATCAGCACTCTTTCGACGTCCAGCTTGCGCAGCGCATCGGCGTTAATCCCCCGGGTTCCCCCGCGGAAATGAAGAATGCCGACCGCATAGGATTCACCTGCTATCTCTATATGCTGATGCCGAAGCAGCGTGTAGATCTCGTTCTCATTCAGGAATTCCCCCTTCAGCAGCCGCTCATAGAAGCTCTCCCGCAGCAGCGGAGCCTGCCGCTCAATCTCATCCTGAAGTGCCGCATTGTTATCAATGAGGGTGGATAGGGAATTCTGGATGAAGCCGTACATATCCTTCGGCCGCCGGGGCTGTTTGCCGCTGGGCCGTTCTGTAAGCGTCGAGAGGATTCTAACCAGGGGTTTGCCGCTGCGGGTAGCGAACAGATAGGCTAGGAACAAGCCGACCAGCAGAAACGCCAGGACGACGATAATAGTAATTTTTTTGATCGACAGGACTTTGCCCAGAACCACATGAGGCGGCTGTGCCACCACGTAGGACCATTTATTATAAGAAGACTTGGTATAGGTCACCATCATATCGTTCGTCTTGCCCGAAGCCTCAATAATCCCGGAATCAGCCGGATACGCCGCAGGGTCCAGATCAGGAATCGTTCCATCCCCGGATAATGCGCTGACTACACGGCCTTCATTGTCGATAATCGAGACCCAGCCGCCATCGGACACATCAACCCCCGAGAGCAGCGACTTCAGCTTGCGGTTATCCACGAGTATGACCAGCGCCCCCTGAATGGAGCCCGGATAGCCAAGTGACTGCACATAGGTAAGCATGTCATAGGATTTGCCCTGATATTGCGTGGACCCAGAGGCCATAACCTCACGGTTGCGGTAGGTACTGAACAGATCACTCCGCCAGGTTTCATAATCGGTCCCGGTACTGGAGAGCACATAGTTGTAGAAAGCGGGTAGCTCATAAGTGGAATTGGAGGATAACGCCAAATTGCTGTTCTTAAAAATCAGATAGTAATCCAGCACGAAATTATTCGAGGTATTATAGCTGTACAGATTCTTCTGGGTTTCCAGAACCTTGTAGGTTCTTGTGCTGCTGAACGGATCACTGACACGGGCAAAGCTCAGCACCATCGGATCATTCAGAAGCTGCAGGGCAATCGTATTAATCTCGGATAACCGGATATCCATCGTCTCCTTGACCTGCTCCAGGAGCTGCATATTACTGCCGGTCACTTCATCCTTGACGACATCGTAGGTTAGCTTATAGAAGAGTCCCCCAAGGCATAAGGCAAAAACCATGAATGAAATATAAGGAATCATCAACCGCATGAACAGATGCTGCTGTTCCGGCCACTTCGCCAACCGCATGGCTGCTGCCCCTCCTTTCTCAACCCCCATTGATGTAAGATTACTTAACCTCAAGTGAAATTACTGTCGAAAAAAAAGACAAAACCAATTATTATGTCATTTATTATAACATTTCGATTCAATTTTAGGTATTACACTTTTTGTCTTTTGAAATAATACTCATGCTGTATCCGCAAAAAAAAACGCCGTCTCCCCCCAATTTTAGGTATTACACTTTTTGTCTTTTGAAATAATACTCATGCTGTATCCGCAAAAAAAAACGCCGTCTCCCTCGAACATAACGTTCAAGAAGAGACGGCGGTCATTAAATTGAGCATAATTGTTGACGTAATTTAACTTATTTCACATAACGGGCAGCAGCCTGAGTGAACCGCTCCAGCGCTTCGGCAAGAACGGAACGCGGACAGGCCAGATTGATACGCAGATGGCCTTGTCCTTCCGTTCCGAAGACAGAGCCTTCGTTAAAAGCCACCTTGGCCTCACGGTACATCAGGTTCTTAAGTCCGTCCGCATCCAGCCCCAGGGCCCGGCAATCGATCCACAGCAGATAGGTGGCTTCGGGTTTCATTGGCTTCACCTGTGGCAGATGCTCAGCGAGGTAACTGATGGCATACTCGGCATTGCCGCTGATATGCTGCACCAGCTCATCCAGCCATTCTCCGCCTTCATTATAAGCCGCCTCAACCGCCTCCGGCGTGAAGAATGCCGACATATGCAGGCTGAGTGCCTTGAGCTTATAGTCAAATTTACGCTTCAGCTCCGGGTTGGAGGTTACAATATACGAGGTTTGCAGGCCCGGCAGATTGAAGGTTTTGGTCGCTGCCAGCGTAGTCAGTGTAATATCCGACAGCTCCGGCGACAGAGACGCAAACGGGATATGCTTGTAGCCCGGCATTGCCATATCGCAATGGATCTCATCCGAGATTACCGTTACACCATACCGCAGGCACAGCTCACCAAGACGCAGCAGCTCTTCCCGCTCCCACACTCTGCCGCCAGGATTATGCGGACTGCACAGCAGCAGCAGCTTGGCGCCGCCGGCCATCAGCTCTTCAAGCTGGATATAATCCATAACATAATGGCCTTCTTCCAGCTTCAGCGGGTTGATCGCCACCTTGCGGTCATTCATCCGGATTACATCATAGAAAGGATAGTAGACCGGCGACTGCAGAATCACCTGATCTCCCGGCTGGCTGAACAGCTCTACGGACAGGCTGAGCGAGGTCACAATTCCCGGAGAATCGGTGATCCATTCCTTCTGAATCTCCCAGTCATGACGGCTGCGGTACCACCCGGCAATCGCCTCCTTGTAGGAGTCACTCGTCACACTATAGCCGTACACCCCTTCCTGTACACGGCGCAGAATCGCTTCCTTCACGGCAGGGGGACTCTCAAAGTCCATATCCGCGACCCAAAGCGGAAGAATCTCCTTGTCTCCGAACAGCTTCTCAGACTGGTCCCATTTGTATGAGCGGGTATTGTGGCGGTCAATGATACGGTTAAAATCATACTTCAACTAAAATCACCCCATCCTTTCTGCTTGTCCGTTTATTGTAACATGGAGAGAGCCTTACGGCATCCTGATTCAGTCTGGCGCTTCAGCTACCCTTATGCAGCCGCTCGAGTGACTGGCCCAGCCGGACCTCCTCCAGCGGCTTCAGTACATAATCCACAATGTCTTGGTCGAAGGCCCATAGGGCATGCTGTTTGCTCTCGGTGACAATCACAATTTGAATATCCGGCAGCTTCTTTTTTACCCGTTCGGCTACAACCATTCCCTGCTGGCCGGGCAGCTGAAGATCCAGAAACAGCACATCCGGCTGCAGCAGGACAATTTTGTCCACGACGTTCTCGGGATAGGCCGACATGCCAATTACATTCACTTTACCTGTATGCTGCAGCATGGAAGACAGCTTATAAAGATCCTTCTGGTTCATATCCAGCAGAAATGCCTTGATCACTCGGGTTCCTCCTCCTTCCGGACGGTGAATTACGCAGTCTATCGGTACTTGTTTTTAAAAAAAGTGCTGTCCCCCGTTTGCTCCAAACGTCAGAGGACAGCCATTGTTATTATTATTTTGCAGCCTTCATTGCTGTCAGAGCTGCTTCTGAAATGAACTCTACTTGAAGGATGCCGGCAGCAGGCTGCGCAGATCCTCCATATTTACAACCAGATGAATGTTGTTCATGGTCCGCAGCGAACCGGAGATAATTCCCGCAAGCTGGCCATGTGTATCCAGCAGCGGACCTCCTGACATCCCGCTTGCCACCTGGGCCGAAGTCAGAATCCGGCTTCTCCCATTGATCTCCGCAGCAGGCGTGTTGACAATCCCTTCGGTGATGATCGCTGTATTCTTAAGCGGATAGCCCAGTGCGAATACAGCTTCTCCATGCTTCAGGACGTCCTTACGCAGCGGAAGATAAGCATACGCATTGCCCTTCTGCTTCATAGCAGCAGGACTTGGCAATTCAAGAACAGCCACATCCTTAAGCTCATCGAATTTCGTGACTTTGATCGGACTGATAATACTACCATCCGCCATCACCCCTTCCATCCGCTCCGCGCCTTTGACCACGTGATACGCCGTTGCCGCTGTTCCGGCCGGAGACAGGATAATTCCTGTCCCCGTGGAACTTGCGGTGCCGTCACTTTTGAGTACCCGCAGATAGAACATGGCTTCATTCGCAATTCCGTAGCTCTGTTCAGCGTTATACACACTTGGTGTATCGGCGCTGGTAGTGCCTGAATAGAAGAGCACTGCCGAGATCAATGAGAAGATCAGGCTTACGGCAAGCAGTTTTGTTTTCATCCGCCAATCTCCTTCATAAAAGAATTACAAATTATTGCACAACCGACATGATGTCTTTGTAAGCCCAGTGTGTTGCCGGAAGATCCTTGAACCGCACAGCTGTTACAGTCAGCTTCTTCGTACCGGCAATCCGGTTGATCAGCACTACAGCCTGAGCACGGGTAATCGGTGATCCCGGTTTAAATGTGCCGTCAGGGAAGCCTTGTACATAACCTGCTTTGGACAGGGCATTCACATAATTCTCTGACCAGTGGCCCTTCAGATCCGACTGCTTCGTAACTCCGGTATCTGTAACATCCAGCTTCAGCACTGTAGTCATGATCTTGGAGAACTCGGCTCTCGTCAAGCCCTTCGTTCCGCCGAAGCCGCCGTCCGGATAACCTTCAATAATTCCTGCCGAAGCGAAGAATCCGGTCAAAGCCTCGTTACCTGCACTTACATCATTGAACAGGTTTCCTACATTCACGTCTTCCATATCCAGCAGCGGAGCAAGAGATTGGATCAGCTCATATCTGGTAATGGCTGCATTAGGCATAAACAACCCATTCGGATAAGCAGCAATGTACTTAATTTCTCCAGCATTGCTCTTCAGGCTGTACTTCGCATTCTCCACCACGTACTCAATGGTAGTGACAGTATCATCCTTATCTGTGATCACTTTGATCGTCATGGTCTTGGTAATCAACAGCTCACCGGTGTATTTCGTGCTGTTTACTGTCGGCGTGCTTCCGTCCGTTGTATAGTAGATCGTCTGCCCTTCTGGAGCTGTAAGCTTCAGCTTGCTGTTCTTGGCGATTTTGACTGGAGCTTCACTGTCTCCATTCACCGTCGATCCACCTGCAATAGCAGTAATCGCTGGGGTTGCTGGCTCAGGTGTTGGACTCGGAGCCGGAACAACAGGTCCAGGGCCCCCGGAGCCTGTACCAGGACCAGGGCCAGGGCCGGGATTAGGTACTACAAGCGTCCAGGTCCAGGTTGCAGCCGGACTGTATTCTTTGCCTGGAACAATAGTGATAGCTTTAACCGTCGAAGTGCTCTTAAGAACGATAGCTCCGTTGTACAGATTCGATGCTTCGGTCGGATTCGTACCGTCCAGTGTATAGTAGATACTTCCTCCCTGCTCGCCTGTTGCAAGTTCCACCTTCACTTCACTGGTGAAATTCTTATCCGCTGGCGTTGCAGTTGGTGCAGCTGCCGAGCCCGGGTATTGCAGTGCAGCCGCATTAATTGTAATGCTTCTGCTCTGTCCTCCGGCTGTTGCCTTCAGTACTGCACTGCCTCCCTGTTTCAAGCTTCCTGCAGCTCCGTTCACATCAGCCTTGGACGGATCTGCACTCCATACCAGAGCTCCGCTGCCGCTCAAGCTGAATCCCGAACCTACACGATTAATCAGATCCTGCGGGTTCAGTATTACAGCCGCAGAAGCAAGAGTTCCTTCGTCTGTTCCGTTAAAGGCCAGAAGTACCGGATAGAATGTGTTCTGTGCTGTCCAGATTCCGGCATCCAGACCAGCAGGTAGATTCTTGCTGGTCAGTTCTGTGCCAAGCAGCCCCATTGCACTGCTGCTGTTGCCAGCTACTGCTTGACCAGCCAGATTGTAGAACGCAATATTATTCTTCAGCATTTGTCTGTTGAACAAGGATTGGCTGATAGTTGCATGATCTGACTTCTGTCCGGCAATCCCTCCGAAGAAGGCCTGCAGCGGAAGGATTTTGCCTTTCACTCCAGCTTTCACTTCTCCGGTATTCAGGGAAGAAGTAATCGCTCCGCTCTCCGCCAGACCGGCGATACCGCCAGCCCATGCTGTAGACATTCCTTCTGCGTAAATAGCCCCGGCAGAATAGCTGTTCTTGATCTCTCCCGCGTTCAGACCGCTGATCCCTCCGGCTATAGCCTGGGCCGAAGCCACATGGATATCGCCATAGACAATCGCCTCGGTAATTGTTCCTTCCGCACTGTTCTCACCGGCTATTCCGCCGGTTGCCAGTGTGGCAGTAACATCAATATTGCCTTTGGACACTGCCTGGTGAATCACTCCGGCGTTGCGTCCGGCAATTCCGCCTTTACGGCCCTGTCCCGAAAGAGTAACTCCGTCATTAGTAGCCTTCTCAATGAGGCCTTGATTCACACCTGCAGCCCCGCCTGCCGTGGCACTGCCAGCTACAGAACCACTGACGTTAACCTTGCGGATTACTGCACCTGTGTGATTGATCCCTGCAGCAATACCTGAATTTACTGCGCCGGAAATATCCGCTCCGGTAAAGTTAATATTCAGAATCTGGCCATGGTTTTCTTTTATGAATCCGGCCGTCTGCTGCTCTGAGGTTTTCAGTGAAAGTCCGCTGATCGTATGGCCTTGACCGTCAAATACTCCCCTAAAGCTGTCGAAAGCGACCCAAGTGCTTCCGGCAAGATTAATATCCGCCCCAAGCAGGATGGTTGCCAGCTCCGGTTTGTCGTCAGCTGTTCTGTTGAACAGCTTGTAATAATTCAGGCCTGTCTCGTTATAGAACATGACTGCACCCGAGAGCTGCAGCGGAGTCTGAACCGTGATTGTTCCGTCTGTCAGTTCGTTCAGGAAGGAGGTATCATAATCCATAATCCATGTGCCTGAGCTGAGCGGATTAACCGCTGCTGAACTCACAGCGCCAGCTGCCGCACCTGCATTGTGGCCTACTGCCTTCAGTCCAGCCGTAAGCGTACCTGTCGTATACGACGAACCGGAAATTTTGCCGTCCCGGAAGTTATAGCCGACCAGTGCGCCTGTAGAGACGTTATTGCCTGCTACATGAACCGAAATCTCCGGAACATTGGCATAGACGCCTGTCAGAGTCCCGTCATTATAACCGGCAAAGCCACCGTTGTAAGAACGGGTTGAAGACTTCACTCCGACTGTAGAAATCTTGTTCTGCAATGCGTAAGAATTGCTGATGCTGCCGCTTCTCTCCACCGCTGCTGCGAAACCGCCGCTGCGTGTGTCGAAGCCGGTATTGCTGATGTCACCGGAAGCATAAGAGTCCGTAATCGAATAATGATCTACAGAACCCGCTAAGCCGCCGACATAAGAGCCTAATCTGCCGCTGACATTCAGCTTGCCTGCTGCATAGGATTTCTGAATTTGTCCTGCAAGCGTACCATTATCACCCAGAAGTCCGGCAAAACCGCCCGCATAGATGGTATTGTCCTGATTGGTATCGGTGATTTGTACCGGAATATCCGTATGGGTATGCGTAATTTTGATAGTATCCCCCATACCGATTACCCCGCCGGCATGTGTCGCCGGTACAGATTGACCCAGCGTTAACGCTGTGCCAACCGTCAGAGCTTGTCCAGATCCGGCGATCACCTTGCTGTAATGAATCTCGCCGCCTGATCCCCAGCCGACAAGTCCGCCGGCATTATATACTCTGCTGGTATCCGCATGCAGACCGGTCTTCACGATGGTATCTACAATGATACCGCTGCTGTAACCGGCAACTCCTCCTGCATTCACTGTGTTGCCGCCGGTTACATTCAGCTCGGAAGCAACCTCAGAACTATAGATTGAGGCATTGTCGTTCTTGCCTGCCACACCACCCACATAGAGGTCAGCACTATTGTCTGCTCCAGTGACCGTTATCTTGCCGCTTTGAACTTTGGCAATGTAAATACCGCTGTACAGCGGATAGGCTTTGCCGAAATCAAAGCCCTGGTCGATATCATCCGCAGAGACCGTTCCGGCAATCCCGCCGACTACTGCATCGCCGTTCTTCGCTGCAACCTGAAGATCAGGTGATGCATCTGCATGGTACAGGATAGAATTCACACTCTCTCCCAGGATACCTCCCGCAGTAATGGCTTCACCTGCAGCCTGCAGAGAAGCATTGAACCGGACATCATTGATCGCCGTATGGATAGCCGATCCGGCAATCCCCCCGATAACAGCCTTCAGGCTGTCACCTGTAGTAGACAGCTTCACGCCTTCAACTGCTGCATGTTCAATGTCAAAGCTGTTTCCTGGATCAATGGACCGGGCCAACATTCCGCCCAGCTTGCCTTCTTTAACGCCTACAACACCACCGGCAGTACCGTTGGCGGTCAACTGCACACCGCTTCCGAAGCCTGTCACTGTGACATTGCTGATGCTGTTTCCGGCATCCGATTGGCCGATGATGCCGCCGAGAGTCGACCCGAGTCCGCGTGCTTCAAGCGTTCCGTCAGCGAAGGTCAGCGTAATATCCTTCGCCTGGCCCGAGGTGAATTGGCCAATGAGTCCGCCGACAGTGGATTCCATTCCCGTAGCCGAAACCCGGTACCGCGAATTCACTTCATGCTCAAGACCTGTTACATCACCCGTCTGGACTCCGATAAGCCCGCCGACAATCGCATGGTCAGCAGCGCTGCCGGTGCTTCCGTCTATATCCTTAATGGTATAAGTCCCGGTTGTGAAATCTGCTGTATTCTCACCGATCAGTCCACCGGCAATGCCGTGGTCAGCAACCGTCTCAATCCGGCTTCCGCCGTCCAGCGTAAGGTGGAGTCCGGTAATACTGCCTGAGTTGCTGCCGATCATCCCCCCGACAATCCCGCCGCTGACCTTCACGCCGCCAAGCAGCTTAAGATCCACATTGTTCACTGTACCCAGGTTCATCCCGGCAAGGACTCCAGTGTACTGGTTGCCCGCAACAGAGAGCGGCTCCAGATTGATATTCTGAACGATCGCCTTCGTACCGATGACTCCGAACAATCCGGAATGAGTGTACACCGGCTGCAAGGTTAAGCCATCGATCAAGTGATTGTTTCCTTCGAAGGTTCCTTCAAAAGGATTGGCTTCCTTGTTGCCGATCGGAACCCACTGCTTGGACTGGATATGGATCGGATTCATGATCGTCACCGTTCTGTCCGTGAAGTCGAATTTGTCCGCTCCGGCAATTGTGCCGTTGACAATCGCTGCCAGACCGGCAAGCTCTGCTTCCGTAGTAATCTGGAAGTTGATAGCATCCTTATCCTTCATGTACCAGTTGATATTGGCATTGACATCATTGCCGATATCACCGCCGGTATTGGCTGCACGGTTTACTTCAGGATATTGGTATACTGCGTTAAGCGAGCCGTATTTCCATGCGCCTTCAAAGTCCCAGCCTGACAAGCCCGGGAAGACCGTTCTGTCCTTCAGCGTTTCCGAGAGGATCGTAGTCAGCCGCACATGCACATTCAGCCAGCGATGATTGCCCTCTGCGAAATCAGGCAGGTCAGAGTTGATGTTGAGCGCTTCATCTTTAATGTAATAAGACTTGTAGAGCAGCTCTTTGCTTGCATTGTCATAACGTCCGGCGAAGCCGCCGGCATAAGCGCCCGAACCAGCAGTAACTTCCGCCGCCGAGTATACATTGTTCACTTTACCGTTAGTTATTCTGCCGATGAAACCGCCAACGTAAGAATTGGCTTTGGCAGCTGCTACACTTTTGGCTACATAAGAGTTCTTGATGGTACCGCCGGAGTGTTCCCCGACCAGACCGCCAACATTCGTATATACGCCGTTTGCCGTAACCTTGGAGGAGGTATAAGATTGCTCCACCGTACCGGCTGTGTTTCTGCCGATCAGCCCACCCAGGTAGACCGAACCGCTTGCTGTTCCAGTTGCATTGCCTGTAACGTCGATATCTACATAAGAGCCGAGAACTGCTCCTGCATTCTCACCAGCCAAGCCGCCGGCCAGTGTGCCTACACCCTCAATGGTCAAGTTGGCATTGGAGTACGTATAATAGAGAGTTCCTGATGCCGTGTTCACCCCGGCCAAACCACCGATGATGGAAGAATTGCCTCTGGAGATTACTGTGATCTTATCAGTAATGCTGTTATTGGCAATCAGAGTGCGGTTCTCGCCGACCATCCCGCCCACGATTGAAGTAGGTGAAACAGCGGATACAGTACCGAGTGTGCGCGTATTCTGAATCGTACTAACCGCTGTGGCCGGATTCAATACGGGATCAATCGTCTGGGCATCATTCAAGCCCACAATCCCTCCGATATAAGATGAAACCGCTCCGGCATTAGCCTTCAGATTCAGAGCACTTATATAATTGTTCGCAATAATTCCTGAAGGATTACCGTGGTTGTACCCTGCAACCCCGCCTGCAGTAGCACGTGGTGCATTAATCGTCAGATTAACCGTTGTACCTACCAGACGGTCAAGCTTGGAGGCTTCATTGTAGCCGACAATACCGCCAATATAGGCATCTGTAGCGGCTGGCGCCACCAGAATCAACATATTTTCCAAATTCACTATTTTGCTGTCACTGTAGATAGCGCTGTTCTCAAGTGTACCCGCCAAGCCGCCGACAGACGGTTTAGCTGCCTGCGCTTGAATGAACGCCTGCGCGTCATCCGCCGCGTTCACCTCTGGATTAGTAATATCCGTAGTTTTCGCAGCCCCTACGACCGCTCCCGCTTTGGATTCCACTGCTGTCAGCGTAATCATCGGGTCATACCCGGGAACATTCAGCACAGCTGACTTCATTCCCGCCCGGTCAGCAGGAGCTGCCGGTCCTTCCGAATGTCCGGCAATCCCGCCGGCTTCAGCTCGTACACCATTCGCCTCAATAGACAGCTGGGTAACTGTAGCGTTAACCAGTTGACCGGTATTGAGACCGGTATTACCGCCAAGTACGTTATCCGCACCCGTTGAAGTGATAACTACATTCTCCGCATGATTGAACGGAGCTACTGCTGCCGAATGGTTCTCACCGAACATTCCGCCAGCTTTTACCGAAGCACCTGTAGCCTTGATTTCGGTACGGCTCGTGTGTCCGTTGAACTGGGCAGCCGAGTTATGCCCTGCGCCGCCGCCGAAGCTGACCTTGTCGGCCTTCAGTTCAACTTGTATATCCTGTACTTCCGCAGGTACGGCGACAGTGCCGATTACCGCATCCGCAGTAAGCTTACCGGCTGCGCCGCCGATGGTATATCCGCTTTTGCCGGCTTCATTCAGGAAGCTGATCCGGGCAGCCTTACCGCCAGTCAGAACCAGAGGCTTAGTGTTCACGCCTACAAGTCCGCCGAACGTGACGTTATCCTGGCCGTCTGCCGGAGCAGCCACCACAGCTTTCAGAATTAATGTGCTGTAGCTTGCCGAGGAAGCATCTCCGGCAGTGATGTTGTTCATTGTTCCTTGTGCGTTGCCGGCAATTCCGCCGGCAACCCCGCCTGCAGAAGTTACCTGCAGTGTTGCATATTTAACAGAAGAATCATTCAGGGTACCTTCCAGATAGCCGGCGATTCCGCCGATTGTGCCATCTGAAGTTATCGCCAGAAGATCGCTTGCGGTTTTGCCGGTTACTGATGATGTAATCGTTCCGCCGGCTTCATACCCTACGATACCGCCGGTGTATACATCCGCAGTACCTTTTACATTCAGTGCACCTGTGGAGGAGGCCTGGCCTATATTCCCGCCGGCATCATAACCGGCAATCCCGCCAGTATAAATTCCTGTTCCTCCGTTAACCGAGACAAGCGCTTTATTCTCAAACACCCCTGCTGCAGCGTTGCTGGTTACCAGTCCGCCTGCAGCATGTCCGACAAATCCGCCAGTAGATACATTTTGTGTACCTGTAGCTGTAATCGGCTGCGTGTTGATGTAAGCATGTGTCCAGGTGAATTTGCTGCCGGTGTATCCGGCAATTCCTCCTGTGTATACATTCTTGCCGCCATTATTCACTACCGGAGCGGTATTTACAAACGTAATCCCAACCTCCGGACTGACTACCGTCCCTGTCGCACCCACCAGTGCCCCGGCTGCCGAGCCTTCTGCCGCAGATGCATTAACCGTAACTGCACCCTTATTGGTAGTCATGTTAGAGAATACTACGGTATTGTCCACTTTACCGGCAATTCCGCCTGCCACAACCTGGTTTCCGCCAGCGATGGTGACAGAAGCATTATTGATGATCGGAGTATCTTCATCACTCAGACTAAGCGGTCCTGTAGTATGACCTGCAATCCCGCCTGCGGTGAGAACGGCACTGTCAGTACCTTGTGCGAGAATTGCTGCATTATTGACCACTTTTTTGATGATGATGCCTTTGGATGTGCCGTAGCCCAGGACCCCGCCGATATCAGCTGAACCTTGCGCCGTAATGGTTCCGTTGTTGATAGAGTTAGAGATCATGCCTTCGCCCATTCCGACAATTCCGCCCGTGAAGGAGCGGTACGGAGAAGCGTGAGTGCTGATGCTGATATTGTTGGTAATATCGAAAACGATGCTGCTGCCGCTCATTTTACCTACTGCGGAGCCTGCATATACATCATAGGTTACACCGGTGACAGTGATGGAGCCTGTGTCAAAGATCAGGCCGCCTACGGTACCGCCCTCCATGTTTCCTACCAATCCCTGGTATGAACGATTCTCTACTACATTCATCCCGGAAATTTTCTTCATCAACCCGCCTTCTGTGATCAATGTTCCCCGGAATGGATGCTCAGCCGTACCTATCGGCACCCACTGATAGTCAGAGAGATTCAAGTTGGCAGTAATTTCCAGGATCTTCCCTTGCAGGCCGTTACCCGTGCCTTCGTTGACCAGCTTGGCAACACCTGCAAGTTCCTTTGCATTGTTAATTTTGAAGGTATCATTAGTTGGTACATACCATGTGACATCCGCTTGGCTGTCCCAGGTCTGCGGATCAGCCTTGGCCATAATGCCTCCGGCAACTGCCGCCACGACAACCACTGCCAGCGCTATTAGATAACCTATAATTGATTTCCGCTTCAAAGCCATATTGACACCACCCGAATAGTATTGTGAATTCCCAGCAGAGTGTGCCCGCCCGCTTGCAAGCGGTACGGGCACATTCTTGTTATTGCTTGGCTGTAATCAATTGATCAAGTCTGATAGCAATGGCTGCCGCCTGTTCACGCGTAAGCGGACTGGACGGATTCACCTTGTTGCCTTCCCCAAGGATAATGCCGTTCTTGATGCTCAATGCTACTGCTTGTCTTGCCCATGCGGGAACTTTATCTTTATCGGTAAAACCAGCCAGAATCGCTGTTACTTCTGCATCGCTGATCTCACTCCCTGGGCTGACAAGGGTGAGCAGTCTGCCCAGCATCGTCATGGCTTCCATTCGTGTCAGCGTATCCTGAGGCGCATACTTGCCGCCTTCGAATCCGGTGACAATACCCAGCTGTGCAGCAATGGAGACGCTGCGGTTATACCAGCTGCTGCTGCCGACATCACTGAAGCCTGCAGAAGGTGCCTGTTTGTTCATCAGACCTGCGACGCGCAGCAGAATCGTTGGATACTCTGCTCGGGTCACTTTGCCGGTCGGATCAAAGGTATCTGCAGATTTGCCTAATACGAACAGCTTGGCGGAGGCAGCTGCAATACCGTCCTTGCCCCAGCCTGCAGGCATATCCTTGAAAGTCTTCTGATTGCGGATGAAGTAGAGGCTGCCTTCTCCGGTCAATTGCACATTCACTGCCGTACCGCTGCTGTCCAGCTTCCATGGCACAGTAGTCCAGTTACCGGCGGCATCCTTCAGCACAATTGCTGTAATTTCGTTTGCTGCAAGCGGCGAAGGAATGGCGATCTTGGCTGCAAGTGCCGGTGTCCAGCTGCCTACTGGCAGGTTAGCCGTTACCGTAATACCCTGTCCTGCGGCCATAAGCGTGAAGCCCTGCTGATCGGCTATTGTCTTCATGGCCTGCTGATCTGCAGTGCTGCTGCGGCCAATGCCCACCACAAGCTCACCATTCACAGCGGTAAGATTCTCAGGTTCAAGAACCAAACGACCCATAGGAACCTCGATAATCACTTTCTTCTTCGCTGCAACGGCCTGCTTGACAACATTCTGATCCACATGGATACTGAATGCTTTTGCAGCCGGATCTGCGGAACTAACCGTGAGATCGCTGCCCGCTGCGGCTTCTTTATCCGTAATCCGGATTACCGCTGTAAGCCCATTCCATTCAGTGACAACCGGCTGTCCGTTGACAGTTACTTGTGCGGCTGTATCTGGTGCTTGCTCTTCCACTGCGCCCGGTGTGGCAGCTCCACCACCACCGCCGCCGCCTGCTCCAGCACCGCTGCTGGACCATACAGTTGCTGTAACCTGACCCGCTGCCTTAACCAGCTTATCGGTAGATGTCCGCTTAGCGAGCACGATTACATCACCATAAGAAGCGCTGATTATGCCGTCCAGCGGAAGGAGCGGCCAAGAGCTGACATTATCATCGAAGGCCGGCAGCACGGCGCCGGAACGATAAACCTTATACGCAATCTGCTGTCCGGTCATATCCCCGGAGGAAGTAATTGTGATCTTGGTTCGGCTGCTGTCTGCATAAACATAAGAAGTGCTGGCTTGAATTGCACCAAGCTTCTCTGGTTTCGGTACGGCTACTGTTGCCGCAACCATGCCTTTGAGCGTTACACCCTCGGACACCTTATACTCTGCTTCAATTAAGCTGGAGCCTGTGGCAAGCGCCGTAACACTGCCGTCTGCCGACAAGGACACCGCATCGCCTACAGTAACTGTATAAGTCAGATTCTGCAGATCCTTACCGGTAATCGGCTGATCCTTGAATTTCGGCTTGCCGGTAATCTCGTCCTTGCCATCCGAGACTTTGAGATAAGCCTGAACTTTGTCCATTTCCCCCGGCTCCAGGTCCTTTTCCGCTCTTTTGAGAACCAGCGCTACAGGAACCTTGTAACCAGCGTTTGTAATATCCACAACCGCTGTATTCAGATTGCCTGCTTCATCTGCCGCCACAATATTAAGGGCTACAGACGGGTCAGCGGAGTTAATGGCCACTTCGCCGTTAAAGCTTCCCGTCAGCGGATCAACCGTGACAGGTGCAGAGACCTCAACCTCTTTATAGGTTCCGTCCTTCTGCTGTTCATTCACAACATATTTGACTGCCAGCAGGGTTCCGGTGGTTGTGGTCCCTGCTACACTTATCTTTCCGCTCTCTGTTCGTTCACCCGTTACCGGCTGATTAATATAGAGCACTGGAGCGATCGTATCTACAGTCATATACAGCATTGTGACCGAGATATCCTTGGTCGTCATGTTTCTGGCTCTCAGTTCAAGAGCAAACGGTCCGTCCGTCTGGAACTGGTCGAGATTCAGGACGCCTTGGCTTCCGCCCCCAGCCTTGTTCGTCAAAGCTACCGACCCGATGGACTTCTCAGCATTAAAGACCTCCACCGTCACATTGGACTGGTCTGAAGTGAGCGTCAGCTTCTGCTTCGTTTCACTGGTCAGCAGGTTAATGTAGTTTCCGGTATCCTGCACGGTACCAGATCCGCTTGCCACAGTAAGCTTCGGCAGGCTTGGAACCGGCAGCAGCTTCTTGCTGCTGTTCTGGTGCTCGGCATAGTGATAGTTCTGATTCTTGTCCGCATCTTCAGTTGGGACTGTTGCGGCAGTGACACCGACAACATACTCCGTTCCAACTTCCAGACCGGTATACTTCACCTTGGTCACATCCGTAACCGTTCCTTCAAGGCTGGTCGTATTCACTTCATCCGAAGTGGATAGGGCCTTCCAGCCTCCGATCAGAATTCCTTCATATTTACCAGTTGCTGCATTCCAGTAAGGCTGAAGATCTTCTTCGGTGAACAAAATTTCGCCAAATGGAGAATAAGACTCCAGCTTGCCGTTCACTTCTACCTGAGCATCAATTACGAAGCTATGCTCGTAAGCGCTATGTCCCGCTTTTGGGGCTCCCGGCTTGAAGGAGAGCGAGAACAGTCCGTTACCGGCAGGTACAACCAAGACGTCACTGACAACCTGCGGTGCAAGCGGATCAATGAGCTCGAATCGCTGCGGTGAAGTCTTTGTGCCGAAGGTTGCGCTGGATTTCAGCTCGGCCCGCAGATAATAATTGCCTTGTCTGAGCAGCCCGCGGATATCCTCGGGATTGCCCATCAGCGTTACATTCGTTACATCAATCACTTTACTGCCGCTGGTTATACCAGCACTGACAGAACCGCCGGCGCCAACAGGTACATCTTTGGCAATCAGCATCCCCGGATCTCCCGGTGAGAGCACCTCTTGCCCTTCCACGATAGTCTTTTCTGTTGTTACCGCATCTTCAGCCAGGTACAGATTCACTGTATCTCCTTCTGCTGCGTTGGCTACTTTCCAGGATGCCGTAAATTTATTGACATTCGAGCTATCCTTCGCGAGATTTACTTCGCTGAGCTGAGGCAGGGTTGGAACATTCATCAGCTTGGTTTCTACAGCCGAGACTGCAGTAAGCGTCCAGGTTCCGCCTTTCTTAGCTTCATTCTCAGGAATAATAATGTAAGCTCTGCGGATATCCACTTCATCATTAAGCTGTGATTTATCCGGTGATACATAGCTTGCAGGAATATATTGTGTAAAAGCATTGGCCTTAGGGTTAGGCTTGTCCGGATTGGCAAATGTTTCGAATACCACCGGATAATCATTGCCAGCAGCATCCTGCAGTTTAAATTGCGGCATATCCTTACTGCTGTATTCCATTTCAATAATCGCATTGCCGGTTGCAGCGCCCATTGGAATTTCATGAATTCTGCCGCCGTTCTTGACCGTAATGCCGCCTACGCCGACATTAACCGATCCGTTCTCAACAATTTTCACACCTTCTGCTACTTCACGGTAGATAATCTCCTGATTGTCTTCCTCAGAAGCCACGGCAGATGTGGCAAGGGTCTGCACACCTTCACCAATAATCATCAGGCGCGGTCCAAGATCGGGATCATCCACCACAAGCTGAATCATACCTTCCGGCAGCTGATCTGTTGAAGTACCGAACTCTATGCCTCCACTCCAGTAGTAGGTAATACCTAACGAAATGAAGAGAATGCCGATACTGCCCCATACCTTATCATTGTTGACCCCGAGGAACATGCTGGACAGCGGCATTCCGCCGACAACCGGAACATTGTTCGGAATCTGCACTTTCGATCCGATATACCCTTCAAAGTCAGTACGGTTCTTCTCCAGATTCTGTCCGACGAAGATTCCCGCCTTACCGATGATGATATCCCAGCCGCCGATATCCATGGCCGCTTCTACCCGCACGAACCATGGAGTCACCCATTGCGCTTCGAGCAGCGCTTTGGTAAGCATTGGAAGCCGGTCATCTTCCTCCGCTTCCGCATCTGCGGAGAAATCCAGCTTTCCTTCGATCTTGAGGCCAGTGCGCTTCACCGTCAGATCCACATCCCCGAAGAAGTACGCCGGGGCTATTCCGAACCGGAGGCCTACGCCTGCTTCAATGGTCAGCGGAAACGGATCCTGATCTGTTCCACCAGCGATGGTATCGGCCAACTCTCTTACAGCTCCACGTACTGCAGTCAGATAAGTCGCACCCGTAACAATGATACCTGGTGAAGGTAATTCTGCTCCGAAGGCGATTACATCCGGAAGGATCCGGCCGTCTTTTACCTTTTTGAGTGAGAATTCAATCTCCACACCCAGCATATTCTTCAGCTGTGCGGCGAATTGCAATCCATATTCATTGCCTACACCACCATCCTGCACGGCATGTTTAATTGTAACCTCACCACTAGGTGCATCTGGTCCTTCTTCTTCGTCCGCGTTCTTCTCTTTTTCCGGTCCGAACAAGCCCATCTCCTCGTTTAGATCGAAGCCGAGTGAAGCGTCTACGCCATAGAAGCCGGCGCTGTTGAATATTACATTCTTAATTTCTGCGCTTATTATCTTCAGGGACAATGAGCCGCCGAAGGAAATCCCGCTCTCTCTGAGGATGAAATCATTGAAGGAGAAGCCAAAGCCGTCAATAGCGAAGCTTGGTGCTCCAAACAGTGACTGTTTATTGAAGTACACATCCCCGATCATGACCTGGCGCAGCGGGTTCAGTCTGTCGCCCACGCCGCCAATGGCCCATTTCAGACTGCCGTTAAGACTGTCATCTTCCGGGTTGCCTTCATTGCCCTCTTCCTCTTCTTCCTCTTCTTCATCATCCTCCGGTGTTTCCACCTTGGACGGATTGTAATTCTCATCTCCAAGGGATTTGGAGAAGCCGTTGAAGAAATCAAGCGTCCATTCTCCCTTATGGAAGACAAAGCCGCTGCTAGCTACGCTTAGTGTTCCATCACCTTTAATGAACAAGGTATCCAGGAATGGGACATCATCCGGCAGGGAGTTCCCGAAGATGTCCAGCTTGCCGCGTACAAAAGCCAGGTCCTTGCCTGTATATGCTACGGCATCATTGATAATTGCCGGTTCAGTTTTGGTATCGACAATGACCTGTTCGTCCTTATTCGAGCCTACCTGCTTAATCATGCCTCGGATCGTAACTAGAATCTCACGATCGAATTCCGGTTCTTCCGCCTCCACTTCTTCCTTGAAGGCTTCAAAGTCTTCTTCCGTTGCAAACAATTTATAAGCATACATCGGAGTCTCGGCAAGCGCATCATCATCCATGAATTCACTGATATCAAATTCAGGATCTACCGCCTTGCTCGCTGCTCCGAACAATGCTTTGGTTTTTTTATAATCGGTAACAGCGGAATACAGGAAAGCCCCATCTTCAAACGACTCACCCGGGAACAGCGAATTCAGCTGATCCAGCAATTCACCCTCTACAGATGACCCGTTTGCCAGGCCGCTGATATCCACAGACTCCCTGTAAACGACCATTATGCCCGCTTCACGGATCCGCGTCTCATCATTATCTGTAACCAGGAAGGATTGCGGGGTAGTAATATCGTAAAGAGCAGCTACTTCCTCGTCGCCTCCGGCATCGCCTTTATAGTCGATCTCCACTGCGTATTCACCAAGCGGCAGCTCAGGTCCCAGTCCGGATTCCAGCACATTGCCGCCTTCATCCACCAGTTCCCCGCCGCGGTAAGTAATCCGCATGGCACCGGAGAAACCATCGTCTGTAGGCTGCATAACCACTGCATCCTGCACATTCACCTTGTACCGGCTTCCGGAGACCAGATCCTTGAGGTACAGGTCAAAGTTCGGTGCTGTGGTTGCATTGCCCGTATTATAGGCTTCAATGTTCGACAGATTCACAGTCAGATATTTCACATCTGAGCTATACAGCTCTGCCGGTGACAGAGCGTATGAATACGTAGCCGTTGCTTCGCCTACCGGCGGCAGCAGAATGAAGTTTGTACGGTTCGACTCATACTGGGCTTTGATGCCTTCATCCTCGATGCCCTCAATCTTGCCCTGCGTTTCCGGGCTTCTCGCGAAAATCATGTAATCCCGCGTTACCGGCCAAGGTCTGCCTTTAGCCTGAACACGGAAAGTCGCAGTGATGGCATCACCCGGCTTGTACTTCGGCTCTATTCCCATTGCAGCTTCCTCAGGAGAGGCTGACTTTTTGAATTCCAGCATTTTGCTGCGGTCATTCTCCAGGACAGGATTGCCACTTGCGTCCAGGACGTCTTTGCCACTCTCATCCTGCCTGACGAAGCTGAGACCGCTCTCCAGCGTCATCTCCACTTCGATCTTGGAGTGCTCCATATTGTAGGCCTGCAGATTCTCAACCTCGGCTGTGATCGTGAAGACTCCGCCCTCCACGTACTTCGACGGAACCGTCTCCCCTTGTTCCAGCGCAGCCGTAGCCAGCTGTTGAACCTGATCCACATAGCGGATCGAGAACACTTTATCCGGAGCGGTTATTTCTCCAAGCCCATAGACAGTCTCGAAGCTCTGGAAGCCTCCGGCAGCCAGCTTCTCCGGGTTCCAATAGAAGGCAACGGCGGAGTCCGCCGTGCCATAATCATTGGTGTCTCTAGTGAAGTCCAGGTTGGGATGCACTTCATAATCCCATTTCGTATTCGCCAGGCCGTTCCAGTGCCCGACAATCATTTCATCCACAATATTAATGTTCTGTTCGGCAAAGTTATTGAAGCCATAGGCAACGACATTGGTTGCCTGAGGATTAGTCAAATCCAGCTTGTCGCGCATTACCCAGTAAGAAGGAATCTTGAAGTATGCTCTGTCCTCTTCAGGGATTCCGGCATTATCCTCCGGATTATGCACCAGCTTCCGCTCTACCTGAAGCGGTGACTTGTAAGCTGTTCCAATCTGGAACTGCGGCCCGTCGTTTCCGCCGACCATCGTATCCAGCAGGATCCGGCTTCCGATCTGAACCTGCGCATTGCTCCGGTTATTCACTTCATAGCGGATGTTGACATTTCCGGAGTTTACAGCATCCTTGCTGTCGGTGTAGAGCATCAGAATCTGCTTAATCTCTACGCCTTTAATCTTCCAGATCATCTCCAGCTGCTTCGTGCCATTCGAATTCTCTACCACCTTGGGTGTAGTAGTCTCTGAATAATGACTGTTGTCAAACTTGTACTTATTCCCGTAAATATAATCGGTTCCGTCAATCCGGAACGTCGTGAACGACGTTTCCGGATCATCTCCCTGGAACAGCAAGTTTACGTTGTTGTCATTCTTGCGGATGGGCTGGCCATCCACGGTCCGAATCCCGTAGCGTCCGGTTTCATTATCCACAGTAACCTTAATAAAGTTATTCTCTACAACAGTTGTCTTTGTACTGCTGGCCGCCTCCACAAGCGCATGAAAGCTCTCGGAGGTGGACAGAAATACCATGATTATTGTGAGCATGAGCGCGGTAGCGCGTTTGAGCAGCTTCACCATGTATTCCCCCTGTTTATCTTTCATTTATTTCATGTTGCCAATAAAGAAGGTGGCAAACTCGCGGTCCCGCTCCTGTGTTCTCACGACAATGGTGTACCAGCCTGTTTTCGGGAAGGTGACTTTAAATTGACTGCTCACGAGTTCGTCATAAGTCAGCTTCTGCTTCACCAGCTTCAGCTGTCCTTCGCGGTACAAACCAGGGTAATACAGAATATCAAATGTTCCTGCCTGGTTGACCTTGTCTACTCCGGCTACCTTCATAATGTTGTAGCCTGATACCTTAAAGGTAAGTGTATTGGTATTGAACAGTGCAGACTCTCCGGAGGATGCCGAGATTAAGGTATCGTTACCGAAGATCAGCAGTCCGCCATCCTTCACGACCACCACATCCTGATAAACAACCGTCTCATTTCCTACCTGGTCAACCGCCGTATACGCTACATGCTGGCGTCCAAGCTTGCTGAGATCCAGCCCGCTGATCGATACCTTCACACCCGCTGCTTCCGATACATTATCGGAAACTGTGAAGCCGCCGAGATCTGCGCGGAAGTTAAAGTCTTTCTTGTTCTGGACAATACCTGCTGTTTCGTTATTCAGTGTCAGCTCAGGCGGTGTGTTATCAAGACCCGCTATTGTAACCGGAACCTTGTTCACATTGCCCAGAAGATCCGAGATGGCGACTACCGCGGACCCGCTGCTCTCAAAGGCACGTGAGTAGCTGAACGTTCCATCAGCTTTACTGATCTGATTCGAATAAGCTGCTCCGCCCTCAATAGGTCTTACTCCGAAGAACATTTTATTAGGTGCTGTGACGCTGCCGCTAATCGTAACCTTCACTTTACCCTTGGCATATTTCTGTCCGCCGATCGTAACAATCTGATCGGCCGGAACAGCTTTGCCTTCCGCATCTACAAAGGTGTAGGCAATCTTATCCGCTTCAGGCGGTGCGGAGAGAATATTCGTAACCTTCTCTTTAATGACCGTCGTATTGCCGTACTCATCTACAACTGTGAAGGAGGCTGTTCCATTCTCAGTCAGTGTAATACTCTTGGCCTGACTGAGAATGTTAATAGCTTTAGCCGAGGCATCTGCCTTCTCAACCGTTACTGTAGCGCCGGTGGAGAATAGCACATTGCCGTTATTGTCCTTCACGGTATTGAAGCTGCTGCTGCCGTTCAGGCCATATTGGTAGGAACGGACCACTTTCACCTTCGGAGCTTCCTTGTTAATGTTCTTAACCGTGGCTTCGACGGTATTTGTATTCCCGGCCGCGTCCTTAATCTCAAAGACGAAGGTACCATTTTCCTTGAAGGTGTAGGCATTTTTGCCGCCATTGTTCGTAATCGTTACCGGCTCAGAGGTACTCTGAAGATAGGCGACCACATTGCCATTCGTACTTACCATGTTCGAGTACTCAACCGTTCCTTCCGGCTTGGTTCCATCAATATTCTTCACGACCAGATACAATGTATCTGTACGGTCCGGATCACCGAGATCGGTCAGATCGAAGCTATAGTAACCATTCTCATAGATCTTGAATGCATTCCCGGTCCGCACAGGCACCGAAGGGTTAATCTTCGAAGGCATCACGCGGATACCCGGCGGAAGCGTGATCTCAATATCTGCACCAACCGTGGCATTTACCGGACTGTTAACACTGAGCGTTGCAAGCGCATAGACGGGCTGTTCGGTTGTAGAAGCGCCCTCGATATCAAGCTTGGCCGCTTCACTGATCAACCCGCCCGGTGTTCTGTACTTGACCCACACCTGTAGCTGCGTCGGATCACCAGTCGGAACCTTCACGGCTACGAAGTTGGTATAAGGCTTCCAGTTGATCCAGCTCGCACCGTTATCAGGTGATACCGAATATTCATAACCCGTTTTGTCCTCTGTCTCGAGGCTCAGCTTCACAATCGCTGTGTAGCCATCCTTCGCATCACCGGACAGATAGATGAGAGAAGAATCTGCTTCAGCCGGTGGCGTATCCGATTTTGAAGAGGCTGAAACTTTGAAGGTCCCCGTGCTTGCCGTTACAGAGCTGTTTCCTGCCCCGTCAACCGCGAGTACATAGATTTTGTAATCAGCAAGTTCTCCTGCCTTCAACGTTTTGTCGTCAATAGACACCGATCCGCCTGCAGGGACGTTCAGCCAGTCTGCAGAGGACTCTGTAGGCACTATTGCACCTGCATCTTGTTTTACCCATTGATATTTGCTGACAAGTCCTGTTTTGCTATAGAATTCTGACACGTTTACCCGCGTCTTCTGTTCCGGAAGCGGATAAGCAATAGCGTTAGGGCTTAAGGTAACCACCGGTGCTTCATTGTCAAAATAATAAGCTTTCGAATAGTAATACGTTCTGTCGCTGTGCTTCACCATAAGATGAATGTATTGCGTTCCGTTCAATTCAGAATTAGCCGGAATGACATAGCTGTAGGTGGCTTCACTTACAGAAGCATTAAGTCCCATCGCTGCCAGCTTGGTATCCGTGTTATCTTCTGTTGCCTCCGCTGCGGTATCTGCTGCCGGTTCAGTGGCACCTGCTGAAGCAGCAGGTGTAGCTTCCGGCTCGGCACCGCTCTCTGGTGCCGGAGTTTCTTCAGCCGCCAGTGGGGTCAGTTCAGGCTGAACCGGTCCTTCGGACAAGAGCTTAAGGATAGCCACCGGTCCGATGTTTGCCGTAACTTCCGGTTCTGCCGGAGCATTCGGCTCTGCTGGAGCTTCAGGCTGAGTAGTCTCTTCCCTGCTGTCTAAGGAATTTTCCAATGACAAAGGTTGTATCAGCTCCGTACTTGCTTCAAGGCCTGTATATTCATTGTCGGACTCAGGATGAATGGAGCTGCTGCTGATGGCATAGCCCACATAATCCGGGGTCACTCCGCTGATCTGGAACATAACATCATGACTCCGAACGTAGTCAGGATTAGCTTCCGGTGTGAACTGCGTCGGAATCGTAGCCTCTGAACTTACAACAACCGCCTTTTCCTGCGGTGTCTTGACCGTTTCGTTGCCCGCATTATCGAGTGCCTTCAGATAGAGCCAGTAAGCGCCATCCTCATCAATATCCTCATAGGTAGACCGGGTTACAGTAGTCCCGGAGTATGATGTATCGGCCCATTTGATGTCCTGCGGTGAATCCCCGTCCTTCACCCATTGATACTGCACGCTCTTGACTCCGCTATGCGGGTCCTTCACAAGAGCTTGCACAGTGGTGGTGTCCTCGGCGGCCATTGTAATGACAGGTCCCTGGTTGTCCAGCTTCAGGATACCTACTTCATGGGTCCAGTTGGAATCATCCTGTTTGAAATCGTCAGCTTTCCAGACACTCAGGTCGCCGTATTGTCCAACAGCGGCCAGTGCCTGATTGTCAGCATAGAAGATTTTATCTGCCTTCGAACCCGGTGCTTCTGCAATCCAGGCATCATACTGCGCCTGATGGCTCGCCACATAAGCCTTTTTCTTCTCATACTGCATCAGCTCTCTGGCTGAATCCCAGGTCATATCAGCAGTCCAGGTATGCAGGTACCATTCCCCGCTGTTTCCTTCCTCGAACGCTTCAGGCGGAGGAGAGAGCAGGTTGGTCTTGTTATTCACTACCGACAGCTGTACATTCTGGAATTCTCCGGGATACAGCTCTTCCGACGGCTGTTTGGCAGAGAGCGCGTAACGCTTGAGTGCCGCGTTATTGTCTCCGGATACAGAAGCAAACGGATCCGCTTTATCCTGACTCCACCAGTAGTAGACAAGCCCAACGGATGGCGATGCTTCCGCACTCATATTCGAAGGCCGGTAGATTCCGCGGCTCGGCCGCTCTGCACCACGGTCTGCTTCAGTCGGATCAAGGTGAGGTACTTTAATCGAAGGATCATTGGCATCGATCGTTACCTTACCTTTTTTCGAATAGGCCGTATCACTCGCGCCGCCTGCCTCGAACCGGTACCCGATAATCGGCATCGTATTGTCGATGAACAGGTTCGCCCAGTCAATCTTAGAGTTGGCGAGCGACAAGTCACTGCCGTAAGGATCAATTTTCTCTTCATGTATTCCATCAAAGTTAGCAGGCTGAATCATCAGGTTGCCTGCGTAATCCTGGATAACATCCGTATCCATATTGATAGGCAAGCTGCCGCCCTTGGCATCATTAGATACGGCAACGGCCTTGAGCAACGGTGTTTCCACGGTTAGTCCGTCAGGCACTGTCATGCGGAAGGTCCAATTTCTTGTATTCTTGCCTGCAACATAATAGGCTTTCATTCCGTTATTGAAAAGAATAAAGGTTTTCTTCTCATCCCAGCCGGTTTTGGCAATTGCCTCTTCCGTCATCTGCAGGGTGAAGTCAATAACATCTCCCTTATTCAGCGTCACACCGGTCAGAATCTCCGGTTGAATGCCGTTAGCGGTCTTGGAATACTTCGGACGCACCGCATCCACGATGACGCGGAAGCCGCCCCGATCGAAATCAAACGGGTTCCCGCTTTTATTGTTCAGCCAGGCATTGCTGCCGCTGCTCGGTACAGTGTTGAGATTTACAACTGCTTTATTCCCTGCCGCATCACTGAGCACGGCTTCTTTCAATTTATTATCCAGCGACAGATCCATCGGTGCTCCACCGGTGGTTCCCCCGGTAATTAGCGGTTTCAGGGGAAGATTGCCGCTGTTATGAAAAGGAACTCCGGTATATCTATAGGATATTTTCTTCTGGTATGAATCCAGGTTGTTCTCATTAAAGCTTGTATTCTGCAGATACTGCTGTTGTCCGGCTGCCGGAAGTCCGGTGTCCGGATCATTAATGAACAGCTTGTGCCGCAGGAAATAATCCGAGTTTGCCTTCACCACCGAAGTCGGTCTAACCGGCTCGCTGAAATTGTAGCTGAGTGTGATGTTCTCATCTCTTTTGACATACAGCTCTTTCTGATTAATATTCTCGTTCAACCGTTCAGCACCGTTGCCGGTAAAGGTATAGTTGTCAATCACCGGACGCTTAAGGTCCTGGAACTTGAGATAGAAGCCGCGTACCCCTGCTGCTTCACCGTCGTCATCCCCTTCTCCATATACCCATACTTTAATTTTGGAGGTAGGTGTAATACGGGCTGTAGCCGTTTTGTTATATTTCTGACTACTGCCAGTTCTTTCTTTGATAATATCCCTTCCGTCGATGGTCACCGTAATTGCCGAATGACGTGTCCACAGGAACCCGGAGTGACGCCGCAGAACCGCAAAACCTGTAATCATCTCTGCTTGTCCGCTCTCCGCCATGGCCTTCAATAACGGATTTTTGGCTACGTCAACCTCGAACGTGACCGTTGCTTCATTATCATCGAGACCGGCATAAATATCACCGGTTGCCCAATCCATTCTGGCATCTTTGTCTGTTTCAGTCTGGGCGAAGCCTTCTTCCAGATTGTTGTAAAAGTTACCAAAGGCGTTCTCTGCAGGGTAGCTCAGATTCCCCACATGCGCTCCGTTCTTAAACGTTACCTCAAAATCATCACCCGCAGCTTCTGCCAAGCCGCTCCATGAACTGGGCATTAGCGTCAGTAATATACTGAGAATCAAACTTAGCGAGGTATATTTCTTCAATTTCCTGCTCATTAACAATGTGATGCTCCCCCTTATTCGTTCATCATTTCCTGTCCGGCGTGTAGCAAGATTCGCTACAGCTTCTATTAGCTCCCTTAGCCCCCGCATTCTCCTTTCGCTTGCCATCCCGCGGACCAAAAACAATTAAATTCTAATTACTGCAATTATCATATCTGCGATCCATTCTATCAGGCCGCTCTAAACAAACTCTTAACAATTCTCGACAAAAGTCGTTTCAAATGGTCCTGAATAGGGTAATTGTCCCGAAAATATGAAAAAAGTCGCGTTTTATTCAAAAAAAATGTCTAAAAACACAAAAAAAGCAGCACCCAGATGAACTGGTGCCGCTTCTTAACATCCCTATATCTTATCGATCTCACAAACCATCCGCTAAAATAAAATCCTTACTTCCCTACCGGAGCCCGGCCAATTGCCGCGCCTACCTTATGCAGGATATTCGCCATGGAGGCAGCATCCTTCACATCATATTCGTCAATGTTCAGTCGCAGCACCGGGCAAGCGCTGAACTCGTTAATCCACTGGGAATACCGGCCATGCATATGCTCCCAGTAGGAGACATCCGTCTGAATCTCCATCTCGCGCCCGCGCTCATTGATCCGGGTCAGAATCGAAGGCAGGCTGCCTTCAATGTAGATCAGCACGTCAGGATGCGGGAAATACGGAGTCATCACCATCGCCTCGTACAGGCTGGTGTAAGTTTCATAGTCGGTTTTTGACATCGTGCCCTGATCGGCATGCATTTTGGCAAAAATCCCTGTGTCCTCGTAAATTGAACGGTCCTGCACGAACCCTCCGCCCAGCTCGAACATCTTCTTCTGCTCCTTGAAGCGCTCTGCGAGGAAATAGATCTGCAGGTGGAAGCTCCACCGCTCAAAGTCATGGTAGAACTTCTCCAGATACGGATTATGATCTACCTGCTCAAGTGACGTCTGAAACTGCAGGCGTTCCGCCAGAGCTGCGGTCAGGGTCGATTTGCCGACGCCCACCGTGCCGGCTACCGTGATAATTGCATTGTCCGGGATGTTGTATGAGTTCATTTCATAAGCTCCTTTAATTGTTCCGCGATTGCGGCGAAGTCTTCCGGGTTCTCTACAAAGTCGACCTTGTTGCCATCGATGGTAATAATGACTGTAGAGGGTTCGCGGCGGGCCAGTGAAGCCATCGCATCGTCATAATCCTCGATCAGCTGCTGCAGATAAGCAGGCGCAATGATCTCTTCGAACGTACGGGCACGTTTGGCAATTCTGGCCAGCAGCGTATCCAGATCGGCACGAATGTAGAAGATGATATCCGGCTTCGGAAAATCATCAGTCAGGATATGATAGATCTCCCGGTATTTGTCCCGTTTCGATCCCTTCAATGTCCGTTCCCCGAAGATCAGATTCTTATAAATATGATAATCCGAAATGACCGGCTTACCTTTATCTATGTACTGGGTCGTAGTGTCTTCAAGCTGCTTAAACCGGTTGCAGAGAAAAAACATCTCCAGTTGGAAGCTCCAGTCGTCCATATTCTGATAGAACTTGTCCAGAAACGGATTTTCATCCACGATTTCTTTAATGACCGGAAGCTGCATTTCGCTGGCGAGCATCGTGGCGAGGGTTGTTTTACCGGCTCCAATTGGACCCTCCACGGCTATAAAAGGTGCATGTTTCATTAACGCTGATTTCCTCCTCAAATACGGACAATGCCGGGTACAGCTTATTAAATATCGGTGCACAAATCAAATTCCACAAAAAACAGACTAAATCATTGTAACACAGGAGGGCCGGCTATGAACGGTTAATTTTCAAAGAAACTTTCCGCCCTCATACAGCGTCTATATGGAAGGAAATATATTCTTTTATTTACCTATATCAGTAAAAATAACATTGAGGGTAGAGGGTGCTTTTATGAAAAAAAGAAATCTGCTTGTGAGCTTGATCATGGGTCTGACCGCGGTTCTGAGCATTGGTAATCCTGAGACGGGCTCAGCTGCAAGTGCTTCCGGGGTCGCCTCTTATGGAGCCAATTATCTGATTAAGGATGATGGTTCCCTCTGGGTCTGGGGCGACACCAAATCTGTCCCTACACAGGTTCAGGGGTTAAGTGATGTACAAGCTTCCTTTCCCCTGTGGAACAGCGCGCTGGTTACGGCCAGGGACGGCTCTGTCTGGAACTGGGAGACCAACGCCCGGACGATGGAAATAGAAGTTACTCCGATCGCTGAATTAACGAATATGACGGACTTCTTAAGCCTGGAGAGCCGCCGAGTAGCAATCACCGGAGAAGGCAAGGTGCTTATTGCTGTGACGACACCTGACGGTGCGGAGACGACTTCTTTTTCACCAGTCCCCGGTATAGATCAAGTTGCTGCTGTCTCCGGATACAGCGAGAGTAACGGGCAAAGCTATTGGCGGCGTTTCCTGTTCTTGAAGACGGACGGTACGGTATGGACCACCTTTGACGAATTTGCCACCCTCACGCCTGTAGCTAGTCTGACGGACATCACCCAGCTTGAACAGAATTACGCTCTCCGCAAGGACGGCAGTGTCTGGACGTGGCCTATCCAGAATTCTTATCAACCGGAGACTCTTGGCGATGCTACTAAGCTTACAGCCACCCGCATGCCCGCCTTATCCAGCGTAAGTATTCTGCGCAACAACGGACGTACCCGGCTCGCCATTGACGGGCAATCCCGTTTATGGTTCTGGGGCTCAACGGTCACAGGATACTCCGATGGAACTACTTATGCGGATCAACCCGTTCCCGTCCTTTTCTCAGGAATCAGCAAGGTGACCGA
Organism: Paenibacillus sp. IHB B 3415; assembly: GCF_000802655.2. Lineage (NCBI taxonomy): Bacteria > Bacillati > Bacillota > Bacilli > Caryophanales > Paenibacillaceae > Paenibacillus > Paenibacillus sp. IHB B 3415. The sequence goes on from NZ_JUEI01000054.1 coordinate 51,201, forward strand.
TGCTTACATCGTCGAACACTCTATTGTTGCGCTGACCTCAGACGGCAAGGTATATGCGGCTTCTACTGAGACGACCCGGATGTCTCCGGACGCTCCGTTCACTCTGCTCACTTCCGATGTTCAGTCCATGAAGGGCGGCGGAAGACATATTATTATGCAAAAGAAAGACGGCACCCTCTGGGGCTGGGGTGTGAACAAGAATGCTCAGCTCGGATATGGCACCTATGAGTTCAGCTATAAAAACCCTGTCCCGATGCAAAAACCGGTCTCCGTCACCCTGAACGGCGAATCTGTCGCCTTCACGAACGGGGTAATTACCCGGAACGGGCAGAATTTCATTCCGCTGCGCTCGTTGTTCAGCAAGATGGGGGCCACCGTCGGTTATTCTATGGATAAGATAGCTACCATTACCGGCACCGGGAAAGACAAATCGCCATTGACCATTGTGATTAATACCGTGAGCGGAGCCACAACAGTAAATGGTAAAAGCATTACACTGCTTACTCCGCCTTTTGTAGTCAACGGTGCCGTCTATCTGCCGCTGCGCTTCATCAGCGAACAGCTTGGGGCCACGGTTGAATGGCTGCCGCAGGAGAGCAGAATTGCAATAAGTCTGAAATAGGGGGAGCAGCAGTCTATGCAAGAAAACGAATGGTATGTTTATCACATTGTAACCCGGAACAAAATGAATCTGGGGCAGATCATCAATTTTGACCAAAACCAAAAAAACACCTTATATCACTTCTTTTTCGAGAAGGAACAGATGAACTCCAAAGGTGAAGACTTTATGCAAATTTTGCACGGTCACTATACAAATGACGGCATAAGCATGGATAAAGAGAATGCAGATGTGGCACTTAGATATATGGGGCAGACTATCCGGGCGATTCGAGAGGTAATCGTTGAAATGGTTAGAATGCAGGAATATCCTGAATATCCTTCACGGTTGTCATGCTTATACGCTGCGAAGAGCTATGAAGACGCTCTGAAATGGAAAGAAATCTTCGTATCTCATCATCGAAAAGTATTGCAGATCGTAAAACTTCGCGTGAACGGGAATATCTTTGAAGGTGATGGTACTCTTTTGCCAAAAGAGGATGGCCTCCCTTTCTCCCGCAAAATCGAACAAGCCCGGGAATATTGGAAAGGCAATACCCATAACCAACTTCCTGAGCTGTTGATTAACGGTATAATCGAAGTCGCAGAAATTATTGATGAATTCTAATGTTGTATAATGGTAGTTAAATAAAACAGCGACAGTCCAGGACTTCATTCTTAAGTCCTTTGCTGTCGCTGTTTCAGTTTCTAGGTAAGCCTATTACTCATTTATTTGCTGACACCACTCAGCCGGCCCGGCCCGCTGTACAGGTAAGCTTAATTTCAGATTGTGCTTACCCGACCGGCCCGCCAAACCGCGAAGCCCTAGCCGCACATGCATTTGCCAGCCGGCTCCGCAGCGAAGTCAGCCAATCCGGCTCATTCTCTCCCTGCTCCGCTGCGGATCTCAAGATCCGTGCATAGCCATACAGATCGGCGAACCGTCTGCATGCTGCCATGGAGGGTCCGTCCTGCGGCAGCGGGCGGCGGCTGACATAACCGCTCATGAAGATCCGCTTCTTGTGCTCATATTCCTCCGGCGCTGCCTCTCCCTCCAGGCTATCCAGTGCCTGTTCAATATCCATAGCATACCAGTGGTACATCGCATCATCGAAATCAATGGCGTTGATGGTATCCGAGGCCTCGTCATAGAACACATTGTCGAGCTCAAAGTCATAATGGATCAGCCCGTAATTCTCAGGCGTGACAGGTTGTCCGGCAAAATATTCTTCCAGCAACCTTGCCTCGGCCACAGCCGCTTCTTCCCCGGGAAACTCAGCCAACACGGACAGAATCCATTCCAGCACAGCTTTGTGCGTCCATCTGCCAGGCTGTACAGGCGTGTATTCATTGGACAATTGATGAAGCTGGCCCAGCGCTTCACCATATTTATATACGATATGATCATTAAGCTCTGTGCTCCCCAGTTGCACCCCAGCTACCCGCTTAAATACGGAAGCGTAGTATGGCCCCCATGGGGTCTCGGCTTCAATAAGCTCCGATCCTGTACGCGATGTTACTGCTTCAAGCACACCATACCCGTGCTCACGCAGGTAAGCGATGAACTCAAGCTCTGCCAGTATATTGTCCTTCTGCTTCTCAGCTACTGGCGCGAACCGCAGCAATTGGCTATGCCCTGCATTCTCAAACGGATACACCGCATTGGAAGAGATCCGGTAATACTGGAACAGATGCAGCGACTCCGGATCATGTTCCCAATTCCCCAGCAGCATCGCCGCCAGTTCCTCATTCTTGTGCAGATATTGTAATTTCAGCATGCATAGCAGCTCCCTATAGGTTAGTCAACAGAGGAAGACGCAGCATTAACTTGAATCACCATTCTTGGGCTCGCAGTCTTCAGCTTTCTGTCTCTATCCTCTGTCCTTTATCTTTACTCATTGTTCTTCTCTGTTCCTTCTTCTGTCTTCCGCTTCTCTCACCGCAACTGCAGCAGCTACCCGTTCGTATAACCCGGCCGATCTTAATCATGCCGCTCACTCCCTTCACGTTCAAATCATTCTCTGTTCAATGCTACGCCAGATGCAGATTATGGGCAATGTAACAAACTTTTTTAAGTATGTTTTACAAGTAAATCTCGCCGAAAAAAAGCCAGAACACTTCACATCAGAAGTGTCCTTTCTCCCGCAGCAAAAACTCACTTTAGGAGTTATTAGGTTTTTTGCTCCTTTGCTTCTTTTGATTCTTCTATTTCTTGTGATTCTTGTGATTCTTCACTCTCTTCGCTTCCTTCGCTTCCTTTTGGAGCTCAACGGAGCTAAATTGTTGTACTTTTTACAAGATTTGCGTCCATTTGGCGGTCGCATTCACGAATTGTTGTACTTTTTACAAGATTTTAAGCTGATCAGCCGATCTGAGCTTTAAAATGTTGTATTTTGTGCAAGTTTGGAGCTCAACGGAGCTAAATTGTTGTACTTTTTACAAGATTTGCGTCCATTTGGCGGTCGCATTCACGAATTGTTGTACTTTTTACAAGATTTTAAGCTGATCAGCCGATCTGAGCTTTAAAATGTTGTATTTTGTGCAAGATTTCCCTTATTCAGCCGATCCGCGCCACGAATTGTTGTATTTTATGCAAGATTTTCGCCCATTTGGCGGCTGCATACACAAATTGTTGTACTTTTTACAAGATTTGCGTCCATTTGGCGGTCGCATTCACGAATTGTTGTACTTTTTACAAGATTTTAAGCTGATCAGCCGATCCGAGCTTCAAAATGTTGTATTTTGTGCAAGATTTCCCTTATTTAGCCGATCCGCGCCGCGAATTGTATTTGGCGGCTGCATACACAAATTGTTGTACTTTTTACAAGATTTGCGTCCATTTGGCGGTCGCATTCACGAATTGTTGTACTTTTTACAAGATTTTAAGCTGATCAGCCGATCCGAGCTTCAAAATGTTGTATTTTGTGCAAGATTTCCCTTATTTAGCCGATCCGCGCCGCGAATTGTTGTATTTTATGCAACATTTCCGGCAGGTCGGCGGATTAGGGGCAGCAGGTAGTGGTGGGCTGTAAGTAGTAGGTTGTACGCTGGGTTGTATGATGTGGTTTGAGCTGGGTTGTACGCTGACCTTTATCGTGGGCTGTATGGTGGGTCGTATGGTGCGTTGTATGGTGAGCAGTATGGCGTGTTGTACGCTGACCTGTATCGTGGGTCGTATGGTGGTTGTATGGTGAGTAGTATGATGTGTTGTATGGTGAGCAGTATCGCGTGTTGCACGCTAACCTTTATCGTGGGTCGTATGTTGAGTAGTATAGTGTGTTGTATGGTGAGCAGTATGGCGTGTTGTACGCTGACTTTCATCGTAGGTTGTATGGTGGGCTGTATGCTGGGTTGTATGGTGTGTTGTATGGCGTTTGTATGGTGAGCAGCATGTTGGCTGTAAGTAGTATGGGAGCGGTTGATGGGCTGGCAGCGAGTAATGAACAATAGGCAGCAGGTGGTGAGCAGTCAGGCGCAATGGGCAATACGCAGTGTGCAAACAGTAAGCAGCAACCAGCAGACAGCAGCCTCACTACAGCTGGCACCTGAGCCTCCCACCCCCCAAACCGCAAAAAAGCGCCCCATCAGCCGCAGCTGATGGAGCGCTTCTATACTTACTTAAGACAAACGGCCGCTAAAATCGCTATATTCAAACTCGCGGATGACCTTGATGCCTTCTTCCTCATTATAGGAAGCGATGGCCGGCAGGTTCACGCCGTTAAACATGTGATTCTTCACCATGGAATAATGCGCCATGTCGAGGAAGATGAGCTTATCGCCGTATTTCAGCGGCTCCGGGAAGGAATAATCCCCGATAACATCGCCTGCCAGGCAGGTCATGCCGCCGAGTCTGTAGGTATGGGCGAATTCGCCCGGCATTCCGGCACCGATGATGCCCGGACGGTACGGCATCGCCAGCACATCCGGCATATGGCATTCGGCCGAGGTATCGAGAATCGCGATATCCATACCGTTATGCATCGTGTCGAGTACAGTCGCAACCAGGTAACCGGTGTTAAGGGCAATCGCTTCGCCCGGCTCCAGGTAAATCTCCACGCCATAAGTTTCCTTCATATGCAGAATGCACTTGATCAGCGTCTCCAGGTCATAGTCGGGACGGGTAATATGATGCCCGCCGCCGAAGTTCAGCCATTTCATGCCATGCAGATACTGGCCGAACTTCTCTTCCACAACCTTAAGCGTACGCTCCAGCGTGTCCGAATTCTGTTCGCACATCGTATGGAAATGCAGTCCGTCGATGCCGTCCAGCTCTTCCGGCCGGAAGTTCGGCAGAGTTACGCCCATGCGGGAGTAATTGTAGCAAGGATCATACAGCGGGACTTCAATCTCGGAGTACTCCGGATTGACGCGGATGCCGCAGCTGATCTTCTTCGGTGCGTTCTGCACCCGTTCCTTGAATCGGCTCCATTGGTCAAACGAGTTGAACACAATGTGGTCGGTGTAACCGAGCAGCTCATCGAACTCGCGGTCTACATAGGCCGGCGCATACACATGGACCTCTTTGCCCATTTCCTCGAAGCCCAGGCGGGCTTCGAACAGGGAGCTGGAGGTTACGCCATGCAGGTATTTGCCCACCAGCGGGTACATGGAATGCATCGAGAAGCCTTTTTGTGCGAGAAGAATCTTCGCTCCGCTCTGCTCCTGCACGTAGTTCAGAGTTTCCAGGTTCTTCGTCAGCAGACGCTCGTCCACTAGATAGGCAGGGGACGGCAGCGTGCTGATATCAATATCTATATCTTTATCCTTCATGACTTAAGCCCTAATCCAGCAGCGTCGGCGAGAAATCTTCTTGCCAAGGCAGCCCGTGTTTGTTGAGTGCATCCATGAACGGATCCGGATCGAATTCTTCGATGTTGTGTACGCCCGGTTTGTTCCAGATGCCTTTGATAATCATCATAGCCCCGATCATTGCAGGAACGCCGGTAGTGTAGGAAATGGCCTGGGAGCCAACCTCTCTGTAGCACTCTTCGTGATCGCAGACATTGTAGACATAATAAGTTTTTGGCTGGCCGTCTTTGGTACCTTGAATGATACAGCCGATGTTCGTTTTACCTTTAGTTCTTGGTCCCAGGGAAGCCGGGTCAGGCAGAATGGCCTTCAGGAACTGCAAAGGAATGATCTCTTTACCTTCATAATTGATCGGTTCAATCGAGGTCATGCCGACATTCTCAAGCACCTTCAAGTGAGTCAGGTAGTTCTGCGAGAAGGTCATCCAGAAGCGGATTTTTTTCACGCCAGGGATATTAACAGCCAGGGATTCCAGCTCTTCATGGTACAAAAGATAGATATCCTTCGGACCGATCTCCGGGAGATCGTAGACTTTTTTCTCGGACAGCGGTGCTGTTTCAATCCACTCGCCATTCTCGAAGTAACGTCCGTTCGCTGTAATTTCGCGGATATTGATTTCAGGATTGAAGTTGGTCGCAAACGGATAACCATGGTCACCGGCATTTGCATCCACAATATCAATCGTATGAATTTCGTCAAAATAATGCTTCTGTGCATACGCCGTAAATACACCGGTTACGCCTGGGTCAAAACCGCTGCCGAGCAGCGCCGTAATTCCGGCCTTCTCGAATCTTTCCTTGTACGCCCACTGCCAGGAATATTCGAATTTCGCGGTATCCTGCGGTTCATAGTTAGCTGTATCTACATAATGCACTCCGGTAGCCAGGCAGGCATCCATGATCGTCAGATCCTGGTATGGGAGAGCGACATTAATCACGACATCCGGCTGGAAGCTCTTGATCAGTTCAATGACTTCTTCCGTGTTGTCAGCATCAAGCTTGGCCGTAGAAATCTTCGTCAGGCCCCCGTCCAGTTTCTCCTTCAGAGCATCGCATTTTGACACCGTACGGCTGGCAATGCAGATCTCTTCGAATACATCCGGGTTCTGGCAGCATTTATGAACAACAACGCTCGCTACACCGCCAGCGCCAATAATTAACGCTTTTCCCAAATTAATAACCCCCTAATTTTGCTTAAGTTATTAGTTATTAGCCTTGCTGCTCTGGATCCGTTTCGTTGTCAGTCGTTTCGTTTCATCAAGCTGAACAGGCTACATCCTATGAAAAATCAACAAGGCTGATTATACAGAAACCTTTTCAATAAATCAATAAAAAACGACAAAAATTGATATGTTCCGTGTAAAATCTGTTGGTTTCTCCATTAATACTCTGTAATTCACAGCAATACACTGGAATGCTTCTTTTTCCTGCGCTTATTAGCTTAATTCAATCACGGGCTCATGAGGAGCACCGGACGATTAACCATGCACAAGGCCAACCGGATAATTGTATCACAGCAGAAGAAATCTTCATACGATTTATTTTAAAATTAAGTGGAAACGGCTGGTCTGCCCTCTCTATTCCGATGAAATCCGCTCACCTCCAAGTGGTTGTGTAAAACTGCAAATACCGCACATTATAGTAACTTACCCCTTTTTCGAGCCGCACTAACTGCTTGACCGGCACAGCTGCGTCAGGAATTGCCGGCAGCAGCTCCATGAGGTTATTATGTGTAACGCCGGTAATCCAATACTCTGAACGCAGAAATAAACCCCGCAGACCAGGAGTCCGAGGGGCATTATGCTTTTATATAAATTTGCCGTGCATGCGTAATTTCGCCCAACACACTTGTCGCCATAAGAAAAAGTACAACTGCAAAAGCCAGAGCACCGCAAGGCTGATGCTAATAGCAGATAAGAGAGTGCAGGACTGGAGCTTGGTGATCATTTGAAGCTAACGCGCCAGACTATAACTGCATTTACTGCAACTAAATTCACCATCCGCTGTAAGATAACAAGTTTAATTGCACTCTATACAGTTATATTAGCTGACCTGTCTCAAAAAATCATCTTTCGCTGTTTTTAGTTGTACAGAATACAGTTAACCGCCCAAATCCGGTTTTTATCCGTCTTTTAAGTGTACGAAATACAATTATCCGCTCCAAGCAAATAAGTACAGGAATAAAAATAAGGAACGGCATCTCTGCCGTCCCATTCATCACAGTTATTATAAACAAGCAGGTCCGTCTGCCGCTTCACCCAGCGTTCCCCCGAACCGGACCGGCTTCCCCTCCGCCAAACAGCCACTTCAGCGCCGGCGGGAACTGCCGGCTGAAGAACATCAGGTCATGGGTTCCCTGCGGATCACACTCTAACTGTAAATCTTCATTGCCGAAGCCTTGTTCCAGCAGCAGCTGATGCGCTGCCCTGGAGCGTCCGGCCATTTCCTTCTGCGCGTTGGTCTTATAGCAGCCTTCCAGCTCTCCGTAGTACATATATATCCGCTGCCCTGCTCTGTCTACGGGATGATTCCGCATGTAGTCTAGGATACCTTCATACCAGAAGGATGCCGATAACAGGCCTATCCGCCCGAACACTTCAGGATAGCGGTAAGAGGCATACAGCGAGATCAGTCCGCCGAGAGAGTAACCGATAATCCCCGTATGCCGGGCTTCTTGCAACGTTAGATAATGGCTGTCGATATAAGGTTTAATCTCCTCCGCCAGTGCCCGCAGATAATCGTCTCCACCGCCGCCGAACGAAGGTGCTCCAGGGGTCACTTCCGGCAGCGGCCACGGGGTATAATCATGGTTCCGGTCCTTCGATGCAACGCCGACAAGGATCAGCTCATTCAGCTGCTGGGATCTGAACAAATGGTCCAGGTAATTCGCCGTATGCTTCATTACACTGCCTTCGTCCTGCAGGTACGCTACCGGAAACCGCCTGTGCTCTGTACCGTAGCTGAATGGCAAACGTATAGTCAATTTCCAGCCGTGTATCTCTATGTGAATATACTTTATTCCCATCCTTCGACTTCTCCTTAAGGCCTCCGTCAGCAAGCGGTGCGTTTATCTGGCACGGTTTCTGAACAGCAGGAATATGAAATACGGCACGCCGATGATGGAGATTACAATGCCTACCGGCAGCTGAACGGGAGCGAACACGGTTTTGCCGATAAAATCACCGATAATAACCATCAGCATTCCAATCAGCCCGCACAACGGCACGATGTACCTGTAGGTATTACCGATCAGCCGCCGCGCAATATGCGGAGCAATCAGTCCGACGAAGCCGATGCTGCCCGATACGGACACACAGGCGCTGACCAGTCCGACACAGCACAGCAGCAGAATCTGCCGTTCCCTGCCCACCGCCACGCCCACGCCTTTGACACTGACCTCGTGCAGCTGCAGCAGATCGAGCACCGCCGCGCGGCGCCAGATTACCGGTGTCAGAATGAGGAGCCACGGAAGTGTGGAGAGCACTTGTCTCCAGTTCGCATTATACACGCTCCCGGCCAGCCAGACGGTAGCCATCTCGAAATTCTCCGGGTCCATTCGCAGGGAAACATATAGCGTTACCGCACCGAAACCGGAGGCTAAAGCGATCCCGACAAGAATTAATTGCTGCGGGTGGAACTCCCCCTGATTTCTTGCGAACAGGTAGAGAAGAACGATGGAGCACAGGCCCCCTATGAATCCGAACATCGGCATACTCATGACCGAGATCCAGCCGGGCGCTTTCATGGTGCCGCCAATAAAGAACATGAACACGACGACAAAAGCCCCGGCAGCGGCATGAATGCCCAGAATTCCCGGGTCCGCCAGCGAGTTGCGGGTAATGCCCTGCAGTACAGCCCCGGCGATTCCCAGCCCGAAGCCGACCAGCGCCCCGAGCAGAATGCGCGGAAGCCGGAATTCGAAGATGACGAGATCATGATCCGCCACAGGATGAATCCGCAGCAGGGTGCGCACGACATCCTTCGCTGAAATATCAAAGGTGCCATTGGTCAGACTGACATACATCCCGCAGACAATCAGAACAGAGAGCAGCAGGAACAGCCCCCAGAAGGCCAGTGCCTTGGATTTGGGCTTCATTAACAGTGAGTTCTTCGCGTCCTTAGAATTGTTCGAATCCTTGGAATGTTTACGAATGATGGCCTCCCCCTCTCGTTTTGATCAAATAGAGGAAGAAGGGGACGCCGAACAATGCGGTAACTACACCGACCGGTGTCTCAAACGGAAAGTTAATATACCGGCTGATCAGATCGCACAAGGCCAGGAAAAGGGCTCCGGCAAAAGCAGTGAACGGAATGATCTTGCGGTAATCCTGCCCGACCAGGAAGCGTACAATATGCGGAATAATTAGGCCGATAAAAGCGATTTTGCCGGCTATCGCTACGGAAATCCCGGTCAGCAGCACCACACTCAGCATCGTCAGCATCTTGATGGTTCCCACCCGAAGTCCAAGGCCTGCGGCCGTTTCATCTCCAAGCGAGAGCATCGTCACCGGTCTTGCCATCAGCAGCGCGAGCACCAGACCGGCAGCGGCAAACGGAAGCGCCAGCCTGATCACAGCCGGGTCCATCATATGCAGCCGGGCGTTGTACCAGAAGCTGATATTCTGCGACACCTGAAAATAAACAGCCAGCGCCTGCGAGACCCCGCCGAGGAAGGTGCCGATGATCGTGCCGAGCACAGCCAGTGTCAGCGGCGATACGCCGCCGGGCAGCAGCTTGGCCGTACCGAAGACGAGTAATGCCCCCAGCGCAGAGCCAGCCAGCGAATACACAATCATTGTCATGGAGGAAGCGCCCGGCAGGAATACCATACACAGCGTAACGGCAAACACTGAGCCGTCGCTGATCCCCATAATGGACGGAGAAGCGAGATAATTCCGCGTCATCCCCTGCATCAGGGCTCCCGACACCGCCAGGAATGCCCCGATCAGCAGCGCTCCTGCTGTGCGCGGGATACGCGATGTCCGCACAATAACATGATCAATATTCTCAGGATCGGCGTGGAAAATGGCATTCAGCACCGTACCGAAACTCATTGGCTTCGTTCCGTAAGCTACAGATAACACGCTAATAATAATGATAAGGACAACCCCCAGCACCAGCAGGGAGGCTGTCTTAATTCCGCCTGTCCATTTCATGTCATCCCACTCTTTATGTACTTTAGTATTGATAATGATTATCAATTACGAGTATAACGAAGCGGGGTCCCCTGCACCATGGACAAAATGCGGAACAACTATGGACGATTGGCCGGAAGCAGTTGAAGGATCTGCCGCAGCATCCGCAGCTGTGCATATGCGGAATCCTCACGCCAGGGATCAGAGCTCAGGACATGTACGTGATGCCGCTGGACTGCAGGAATCTTCATCCACTGGGGGTCGTTCTGCAGCTTCCTCCACTCCCCTAGCGTGTCATACTCCTGACGGATCAGCATCAGTAAATGGTCCACTTGCAGCTCCGCGAGCATAGCCGGAGTGACCGGAACATTATAAACCTCTGCCTCACACTCATAAGCCTGGTGCAGTTCCAGCTCACGGTACAATATGCTCGCCATTCCCTCGTTGCAGTGCAGGAACAGCTGGCTGCCCAGCATACGGATAACTGTAACCGTCTGCTGGCCCAGCCCTTCGTGCAAGCGGTCTTTAGCGGAGTTCACCTCCCAGTCGAAGGCAGCAAGCCATTGCTCGCGCTGCCACTCTTCACCCAGCAGCCGGGATAATTCGTGAAATTGTCCGCGCCAATCTGCGCTGTCGCTGGTCAGATAATTCACAGGAGCGACCTGCTCGAGTGCTGACCGTTCATCGCCTGCCAGCCCTGCCGGGGCCAGGATAAGCTCTGCGTTAGACTGCTTAAGCACTTCAATATTGGCCTGCCAATCCTGATTGTTACGGTAGGCGCTGATATGGACAGGAATATCGGCGCGGTAGTTCCGGTAGTAATATTCGGTCCATTTCGGATGCAGTGCCGCCGCATATGGAGTGATATTCAGCGGCAGCAGCTGTCCGAGCAGTCCGGGCGTATAGGCGGCCAGCTTGCGCCGCCGGCTTTTCATATAGACTGCGGGCGGCATGCCGATCATCTTCTTGAATTTGCGGCTGAAATAGAATTCATCGGCATAACCGACCCTGTGGGCGATGTCCCGCAGCTTAACGCCGCTCTCTGCCATCAGGCGCTTGGCCTGCCCGATGCGCAGCTCGGCTGCGTATTCCAGCGCGCTTTTGCCATATTTCTTCTTATACAGGTCAACGAAATATTTGGCGCTGAAATCGGCGGACTGAGCCACCTGCTCTACGGTTAACGCCTCCGTATAATGGGCCTCTATGTACTGCTTCGCCTGCTCCAGCGCCGAATTCGTATCTCTGGGCCGGTGCAGGCTGCGCGCGCGGAGATCATACAGCAGCTCCTGAAAATCAAGCTGTGCCCGGAAGCCGATGCTCTGTTCACCCTGTTCGGAGAGCAGAAACAGCCTGCTGCATTTGGCCGACATCTCTTTCGACGGATGAAACGGCAGCCTGCCGTCCCCCTGGAATAACCGGGTATCCTTAACCGGCAGACAACTTCCGCTATCACCTGACTTGCCATAACAGTACACATCGAAATAGAAAATATACATCTCCAGCCCCCCGGCCGGCTGCACCGTTCCGCAGGTCTGATCCGGCAGGCAGAGCACCGCTGAACCTGCCGCCAGCTCATACTGGTTGTGATCACTAATGAACTGGACAGAACCGCTTGTCACGACTGCAAGGGCATAGGAGAAAAGCAGCTGCTGTGCGAGATGGACCTCCCCCGTTCCCTTCAGCGCCTGTACAGACAGAAGCCGGAAAGACAACCGGTCCCAATCGTCCGGATCATCTTGGTTATCTATAGAAGTTCTCTGTTGGATAAGTTCCATTACAATGCACACCACCAAATCTGAACGAATGTTATGAAAACTACCCTTAGTATATTGATAATCATTCTCATTGGCAATGTCACAGGAATTATTTTAACCGGTACGCATTATCCGCTCTTCCCATGGTCTGATTCCGCATAGCCGAAGGCGGCTGCCCGTTCTGTTGTTTGAAGCTTTTGCTGAAGTGAAATTCGTCGCTGTAACCGCAGGCCGCTGCAATCTCCTTCAAGGTTAATCTGGTGTACAGCAGCAGCTTCCCCGCATGCTCATAGCGGATTTCACTTAAGTAGCTTTTGGGACTCCTGTGCAGATATTGCTGAAAAAGACTGCGTAAATACGAGGAGGAAATCCCGTAACGCACCGCCAGCTCGTGAATAAGCAAAGGTTCACTGTAACGGCGTTCAATATCATCCTTGATCCGCAAAAACAGCTCATAGCCCTGCCCCCGGCCCAGCTGGGCATTCGCCTGAACCTGCAGCAATTCGTACATGAGCTCATAGAGCAGGGACTGGGTCATCAGCTGGCTCCCGGTGCTTCCGGGGACCCAATCCGCAGCAATTTTATGGAACAAATGACCAAGCTGTTTGCCCTGTTCCCCCTCCGGCTTCAGCATGAACTGCAGCGGCAGCACATCCAGCGGCTCTATCCTGCCCTGATTATCCGCCGAAGGCGACAAGGTATAGAGCGAGAGCAGGATCATCGTGATCCGCAGAGGCTCCTCCCTTCCGCAGCTCATGTCCATGGCCAGCCCCGGCTGAAGATAGAACAGCATTCCCGGCGATACCGGATAGTCTTGGTCCGTACGGAAGATCCCCTGACCTTCCTGAATCCAGTAAAAGCTATGCACATTGATATTCTGGCGGATATCCCTCCAGTGCGGGAACGTGATCTTATCGTGAATCCAGTGAATATCTATGGCCAGATTCTGTACAATCTTCTCCACCCTCTGACTCCCCCGTTTCTGCAGCATCTCTGAAATCAGCATAAGATGATGAAGCGTTTTTGACAAGCTAATCATGCTCTTTATGCCATGTCCCTTCCCTTCCTCTACTGCTACACTTAAGGAAATAATGACTTATGTTATAGAGGAGAGACTGAGATGTCCGAACAACGATCCGCCTCACGGAAGGCGCTCGATTACATGCCCTGGATCGGCCCCTCCGCACAGGAGCAGCAAGAGCAGATCCTATACCAGCAGCAGCTAACTGCTGAATACTCCTGTACCTTCGGAGAAGCCTGTTATGTCTCGCCGCAGGCGGTGGTATTGCCGGATCAGCTTCAGATGGGCGACCGGAGCTATATTGCCGGCGGAGCGATTGTCCGCAGTGCCCGGCTCGTCATGGGCAGCGACTGCTCACTCAACAGCTACAGTGTGCTTTCAGGCGATATTACCATGGGAAACGGCGTAAGAGTTGCTTCACATGCAAGTATGTACGGATTCAATCACGGATTCGCCTCCACAGATATCCCTGTCTTCCGCCAGCCTTGCACTGTCCAAGGGATTGTCATCGGGGACGACGTATGGATTGGAGCCAATGCCGTTATTCTGGACGGTGTACAGATCGGTTCGCACAGCATTGTCGCCGCCGGTGCCGTAGTTACCAGAGATGTGCCGGCCTACAGTATTGTGGGCGGCAATCCGGCCAGGCTCATCCGCAGCCGGCTGGCCGGGGATACAGCAGCAATTGCCGCGGCAGTTGAACAAAAGGAGGATATAGGGATGACAATGGATGAACAAGCTGGAGGAAAAGCAGTGAAAGGAGGTACGGGTACAAATGCGGCTGATACAGCTGTTACAGCGGATAGGGACACTGCCGTAAACACGAAACCAGTTACTGAAAGTGTACCGGCATACAGCCTGCTCTCACAGCAGCTGGCTGACTTCGGCAGGCTGGCAGGAGACCAGCTGATCCCGCTGCTGGAGTACTACTCAGAGTCAACAGGGGAAGAGAAATTCTTCCGCGACCGGCCCGGATATAAGCGGACGGTTAGAGCTTACTGCGATGCGGTGGAGATTGCCGCGATGTTCGGCAGCCTGCCGCCCGGCTGGACGCGGGCAGAGCTTACCGCTGTATTGCAGGGATTCCAGGATGCCGGGACAGGACTGCTGCCCGATCCGTGGTCTCCGCCCGGACCGGAGGATCTGCCTGAGCTGTTAACCGACCACCTCTCCCGGTATCATCTTCTCGCTGTAGGGTACGCGCTGGAAGTGCTCGGTTCTGCCCTGCTCCATCCGGTTACCGTTGCTGAGAATATGGAAACCGCTGCATTGTATCCATATCTGAATGACCTGCCATGGGAGGACAACGCCTGGGGCGGCGGAGACTGGATCGACTGCTATGCCACAGGTCTGTACCACAACCTGAAGACATTCGGCTCCCGCAAACGGCCGGATGATCTGTTCGGCTGGCTGGCGACCCATTGCCGCCGGGACTCCGGCCTCTGGGGCCTCCCTACCGCAGAGGAGGGCTGGCTGCAGCCGGTGAACGGTTTCTACCGGCTCACCCGCGCGACCTATGCTCAGTTCGGTCTTCCTCTGCCATATCCGGAGCGCAGTATCGATACCGTGCTGGCCCACAGCAGAGACCGCCGGTTCTTCCGTGCAGAGGTGCTTAACGCCTGCAACGTGCTGGATGTGGTCCATCCGCTCTGGCTCTGCCTGAAGCAGACCGATTACCGCCGTGCAGAGATCCGCAGCTGGGCGGAGAATATGCTCAGCGAAGTGCTGAAATTCTGGGTTCCGGAACGCGGCTTCGCCTTCCAGTTATCACAGCAGCAGGACACGGGTCTGCAGGGAACCGAAATGTGGCTGAGCATCCTCTATCTGCTGGCTGACCTGTGCGGCGTAAGCTCATCGCTTGGATATACTCCCAAAGGTGTGCACCGCCTGGACCCTGCCTTCTCACTGCCCCCGAGATAGCGGCTTCCATCTCCGCTTCCGCTGCGAATGAACTTCGACACCAGCTTCAACCTTCAATACAAACAAACCGCCGTATACCGGAATGATGTTCCGGTATGCGGCGGTTGTTTGTGCTCTTGGGGACCCATCACCTGATCCGGACCAGCGGCAGGAAGATATCATCAATAATACCGGTGATCGCCTCATCAGAAACAGGTTCATGGGTAGTAAGCAGCTCGTAGCGGAATAAATCGGCGGGAAGCATAATTACCCGGTCAGGAATGCGGTCCAGACGGACCTCTCCCCGTTTCTCCGCATTCTCCAGAATCGTTCTCATAATCGCGTTCAGCTTGCCTCCGCTTTTGGGAGGCAAGATCTTCGGCAGCAGAGCAATGAGGTTATCGCCGTGATACTCCACCAGCAGACCGTGGATCGTCTCAGCCCCGATGCCCTGCAAAGGTCTGGCGAAGCTCTCAAACAGCTGAAGCATATCCGTACGCAGATCTCCTGAATCCGGAGCGGCGATGACAGGCTTAGGCATATGTTTTACGAGCGCGGCAGCGACAATCTTGGCTTTATTCGGCCAGCGGCGGTAGAGCGCGGTTTTATTGGTCTGGGCCCGGATCGCAATCCGTTCCATAGTCAGGCGGGCATACCCCGCTTCGCTAAGCTCTTCCCAGGCAGCCTGCAGTATGGCTTGTTCGAGAACCTCCCCGCGGCGGCGACCGCCTTTGGGCTGATTTTCTTGTTTGATATCGTCCATGTCATTTCCTACTTTCGGGATATTTCAGGATGTATGTTGCTATGGAGCTTCCACCATACGTTGCTTTTACTGCCTAGTCTGGTTCGCCCTTCGTCATGTCAATCCTCCTGATCTTTACGGACCGTAAAGCCTTTATTTACCCTAAAGGGACACTTTTAGCCGGGCTAACGGACCGTACCGCACTTATTGCCGCTCCATCAGGCATGTTTGAGGTGATACTCCGGAAATAAGTGCGCTGGTGTCCGTTAGCTTGCTTAACAATGATTTTTGTCAAAAATAAGAGCTGCTGAGTCCGCTAAAAAACGGGCAGACGCCAAATGGTTCGGGAAGATTGTGCGCAGAAAATTCTCTTGTTGCATTCTGGCTGCTTTTACTTTATCTTATTCACATAAGGTACGCAACGTACCGTACCTTATTATGTTGAGAGGAGCAATTTTATGTCAGACCAAAGAACCAAGCCCAAGAAAGCACAGAAAGAGAAGCTTGATCCCGCCATTCTTAAAGTAGCCCTCATTCTCGTCTTCGGTGCACTCGCGCCGTTATTCGACTCCACGATGATCAACGTTGCCATCAGGACACTTACTTCAGACCTGCAAAGCTCTGTTGCCGTTATCCAGTGGGTCATTACCGGTTACGTCCTGACCATGGGTATGGCAATTCCGGTGTCCGGCTGGGCAGTCAATCGTTTCGGCGGCAAAAAAGTATACATGTTCTCACTCGCCGTATTCCTGGCCGGTTCGGTCCTCTGCTCCCTGGCCTGGAATCCCGGCAGCCTGATCGGCTTCCGCCTCCTGCAGGGTGTAGGTGCAGGAATATTAATTCCGACCCTGCAAACCGTGCTTGTCCAGACTGCGGGGGGCCGCAACATCGGACGGATCATGTCAATCATCAGCATTCCCACCCTGCTGGGGCCCATTCTCGGTCCCGTGCTGGGCGGGGTCATTATCAACAGCCTGGGCTGGCGCTTTATTTTCTACGTGAACATTCCCATTACCCTTATCGCAATGCTGCTGGCCTGGCGGGGCATTCCGGCGGATGAGCCGTCCACACGCAAACAGACGCTTGACCTTACCGGTCTGCTGCTGCTGTCCCCTGCTTTTGCTATCCTCATCTACGGGATCGCCCAAATCAGCACCTATGGGGGGCTGCACAGCAGCAAAGTGGTGATTCCCCTGGTGATTGGCCTTGTCCTCATGGCCGCGTTCATTGTCTACGCTTTGCGGACGCGCATAGAACCGCTGCTGGATCTGCGTCTGTTTAAGTCGCGCATTTTCTCAGCATCGAATGTCACCGTATTCCTGTCCGGCATGGTCATGAACGGGGCTTTACTCCTGCTGCCATTATACTATCAGCAGGTACGCGGTGAAAGTGTATTGTATACCGGAATGATGATGATCCCCCAAGGAATAGGTATGCTGCTCACCAGAAGCTGGATCGGCAGTCTGTCCGACCGCATCGGTTCGCGGATCATCGTCATTCTGAGCCTGCTGGTCACTATATTCGCGACACTTCCCTTTGCCTTCGCCGGATCGGATACGAATCTGATCCTGCTCGCGGCCGCACTGGTAGTCCGGGGGGCTGCCCTGAACGGGCTCCTGATTCCGGTAATGGTATCCGCATATGTAGGGCTGCGCAAGGATCAGATCCCCCATGCCAGTATCTCCATGAGGATCTGC
Source organism: Paenibacillus sp. IHB B 3415 (assembly GCF_000802655.2). NCBI lineage: Bacteria > Bacillati > Bacillota > Bacilli > Caryophanales > Paenibacillaceae > Paenibacillus > Paenibacillus sp. IHB B 3415. The sequence goes on from NZ_JUEI01000054.1 coordinate 68,854, forward strand.
CAGACGATCGGCGGCGCCTTCGGGGCAGCGATTCTGGCCACTGTATCCCAGCACCAGCTGTCCGGGCAATCAGCCTCAAGTCTCCAGAGCATTGCCGGAGCATACGATGTGGCCTTCTGGTGGTCGATTGGCTTTGCCGTGATCGCATTGATTCCTGCACTCATCCTGCCCTCGCACCGCAGCAGCCCTGCGGCTGGCTGAGGATAAACCTCAAGCGGATATTAAGGCCCAATATCAGCAGCAATATCAGCAGCAGTTGCACTATACCAACCAAAAACCCCCGGGGGTTTAGATTGCTTTTATCAGAATGAACTGTCTACTGCCCGAAACCGACACGCGGCCGTTCCCGTTCTTTCGTCTGCACATCTACGGCACGGATCGAGGTGATTGGAATGTAGAGGGTCTGGAACTCCGTGCTGTACTTCACGAACCTCTCATCCAGCTCCTCCAGAACCCCTCCTCTGACGCTGGTTCCATCCAGAAAATGAATCGTTACTTCCTGCCCTTTCAACGCTGATAACATCTTAATCCGCTCCTTCGTCTACAGATGGGTAATAATTGTGTCGATGATCCCGTATTCCAGTGCTTCCTCGGCTGACATGAAATAATCACGGTCCATGTCCTTCTCCACCTTCTCCGCCGGCTGGCCGGTACGTTCCGCCGTAATCTGGACTATCTTGTGCCGGATTTGGAGAATACGTCTTGCGCTGATGGCGATATCGCTGGCCTGGCCCTGTGCGCCGCCATGCGGCTGATGGATCATGATCTCGCTGTTCGGCAGTGCGGATCTTTTGCCTGTAGCTCCTGCCAGCAGCAGCAGCGAAGCGAAGGAAGCCGCAAAACCGGTGCAAATCGTATTCACCTGCGGTTTGATTACCTGCATCGTATCATAAATACCAAAGCCGGCGGTAGTCGAGCCCCCGGGGCTGTTGATGAACATCTGGATATCCTTATCCGGCTCATCCGCCGCCAGGAACAGCAACTGGGCAATAATGCTGTTGGCCAGCCCGTCATCGATTGCCGCACCCACGAACACAATCCGGTCCTTCAGCAGCCGGGAATAAATATCGTAGGACCGTTCGCCTCTGGAAGTCTGTTCAATGACATAAGGTATAATACTCATTAGGTTGTGCCTCCTCTGATCTGTCTTAGTGTATATATCCTGTAGACGGACCAGGGAAGCATAAAGATACGGGCATGCGGAATTCGGCGGGTATACAAGGATAGCGTATCTTTTACAAAGCGCCGTTCGTTTATATAATAGAAGCAATGGCTATATAAGCTGAATACAAGAAAATAACAAAAAGCACAAAGGAGAGGGCCAAGATGACGATTCTTGAACATCACCGTATGCCGGACAGGGCGGATATGGATAAGCAAAGTCTGCAGGAGCTGGGGACCGCGCTGCACCGGTATTGCCTGTCGCTGACCCGTTCCGCCTTCGACGCTGAAGATCTGGCCCAGGAGACCTGGACCAAGGCACTCGGATACAGCAAGTTCACCTTGAGCCCCAATCCCGAAGCCCTGCTGCTGCGGATTGCCAAGAATACGTGGATTGATGCCGCACGGCGCAAAGGCTCCCTGATCCGTGCGCTTGAACGTTCAGAAACCCCGGCAGATTCAGCCCTTGCACCGGCTGCGCAAGGAGATCGCACCGAAATCGAACTGGCCTTTCAGGCCATGATCAAGCATCTCTCCCCTTTGCAGCGGACCGCCTTCGTACTCCGTGATGTTCTGGGCTATTCAGCTGCCGAGACAGCCGGAACCTTAAGCACTACCGAAGGGGCAGTCAAGGCGGCTCTGCACCGGGCACGCCTGGCCTTATCCAGGGTCCGGGAAGAACTGGCTGAGAATGAGGGGCCCGCTCTTCCGCCGGATGCTGATTACCGGGCTTATCTCCGGGCGCTGGCCCATGCCTATGAGCAGGGTCAAATTCCGTTGATGCTGGAGCTGCTCCGCCAGGAGACTGCCTCAGAAGTAACTGTTGCTGTAAGCACCACCACAGTGCATGCCCTGTATTCCGGAAGCGGAAGCTTCTCCTATCTGAATGGAAGCAGCACCTATGCCGGGCTGCAGATGGCAGCTTAACTTTATTCATTGGAATCTTAGCCCGCAACACAAAACTTTAGGAGTGTAGCCAAATGAAGAAGGTACTTGTACTCGGAGGAACGCGTTTTTTTGGTAAAAGACTGGTGGAGCTGCTGCTCCGGGACGGGGACAGCCAGGTAACCATTCTGACCCGTGGTGTAACAGAGGATGATTTCGGTGACCGGGTAACCCGGCTGGCCGTGGACCGCACCGATGAAGCTGCGCTGGAGCGTGCTGTAAGGAATAAAGACTGGGATATCGTCTACGATAATATTTGTTTCTCACCGGATGAGGCTGCGGCTGCGGCGCGGATATTTGCCGGCCGGACGAAGCGGTATATTCTGACTTCAAGCCTGTCTGTCTATAATCCGCAGCCGGATATCTTGACTGAAGCGGATTTCGATCCTGCACATTATCCGCTGAAGCTGGGCGGGAAGGCCGATTTCAGTTACCAGGAAGGCAAAAGACTGGCCGAGACTGTTCTGCTGCAGACGGCGGACTTCCCGGTGGCCGCGGTGCGGTTTCCGATAGTTCTGGGCACGGATGACTATACGCGCAGACTGCATTTTCATATAGAGCATGTACTGGCAGGGCAGCCGATCGGCATCCCGAATCCGCAAGCGGAGATCTCGTTCATCCGTTCCGATGAAGCCGCTGATTTCCTGCATTGGCTGGGCAGTTCCACGTTGACGGGTCCGGTGAATGCCTGCTCGGACGGTACACTGACCATCGGCGGGGTTATCTCCATTGTTGAAGCGATCACCGGATTAACAGCTGTAATCCAGCGTGAAGCTACCGATAAGGACCAATCTCCCTTTGGCATCGAAGAATCATGGGTCATGGATACGGCAAAAGCCCGCTCCGCGGGCTTCAGCTTCCTGTCATTATCCGAGTGGTTCCCGGAGCTGGTCACATCGCTGAATCTTTCACTTAGCAAGCACCAGTAGATCAGCCTCCGATTCACTCCGCCCGTTTGCGGATGCGGATTCCTCCATCACCCGTAATACTCCAGACTGAGGCCGGTGAACTCCGGCTCCGGTCTTTTTTTCAGTCTCCGCAAATGTTCCGGCCTCTGACTTTGGTTCTGGCTTCTCCGATGTCTGCTCCGATGTCTTCTCCAAAGTCTTCTCTACCGTATTGTCCACTTCTTTCGTATTCGTATTCGTCCTCGCAACTTCTGTCGCTTCTATCTTCGCTCCAGCCTTTGCCGCTGTATCTTCGTCCACTCGTACTTCAGGCCCGTCCGCAATTTTGAACACATTGATCTCCCGGAACAGCCGCTGCGAGATTTCATGAATCTCCTCCGCCTGCCGTGCAATGTCGCTGATCGCCTGATCCTGCTGGGTGCTGGAGGCATTCACTTCCTGTACCCCGGCCGCTGTCTGCTCCGCCACGGAGGCTACGGAATGCACAGATTCGGCAAGGCGTGAGTTGATCGTACGCGTCTGTTCCACCTTCTGGTGAATCTGCCCGATCTGTGTGCTGATGCCCGCAATGGATTCATCGATCGCCCCGAAGGATGCCAATGTCTCCGCCACCTGGTGATCCTGCTGTTCCAGACTTTCTTTGGTCTCCATCATATATCCCTGGAAATCGGCCATGCCGGCCTGAAGCTCCTGGATAATCCGGCTGATATGCACGGAGGAATCCTTCGTCTGCACGGATAAATGCCTGACCTCATCGGCAATAACGGCGAAGCCTTTTCCCGATGCCCCGGCCCGCGCTGCCTCAATCGCAGCATTAAGCGAGAGAATATTCGTCTGCTTCGAGATCTCTGTAATCGAATTCGTGATGCGTGAAATATCCTTCGACTGGTTCACAAGCTGCTCCAGTGCCCCGTACACCTTGCTGATGGACACCCGGGAACGCTGTGAAATCTGGCGCAGGGCAGTAACGGTATCTGAACCCTGCTGCGTATTCCGGTTAGCCACTTCACTTGTCGTCAGCATGACATCCGTATACTCGGAAATATCCTGAACCCCGCGGGCCAGCTCCTCCAGCAGCAGCGTACTCTGCTCAGACTGAACGGCCTGCTGGTCGGCACCCAGCGAAATCTCCTGGATCGTCCGGACAATATCCCGGTTCGTATGCGCGGTAATCGCCGATGACTGCTGAAAAGAATGCGAATAGTCAGCCAGTGAGCCCGCAGCAGACAAGGTCTGCCGCAGCATGCCCTGAACTCTGCCCACCATATGATCGAAGTGATGGCTCAGCCGGCCCAGCTCATCATTATACGGGGAGTTGATCTGCTGCCGCAGATCCCCGTCAGCAATTTGCCTGAGTGCAGCCTGCAGCTTGCCGACCGGCGACAGGAACGAGCGGATCAGCAGCCAGGCCAGCACTAGCATGAACAGGAACACTCCGCCAGCAGCATAGGCTACGATTGAGACCGTATCATCCAGCAGGTTAAAAGAAACCGTCTGCGCCTGCTCCGCATTGTCGGCGGCTGCCTTATACAGCTTCCCGTTTGTCTCAAGCATGGATTGATTCAGGGCAAGTGCCTTCGTATGTATATCATCAATCTGTTCCAATACAGTTAGTGGATCAAGTGTTTCATCCGACATTGCTCCGAGCAGTTCCATAATGAATTCCCCATATTCTGCGGCCTGAGTGCCCAGAAGTCCAAGCATAGTAAATGCTGGTGTGTCCTGCTCAAATTCCACCTTGGCAAGTTCAGCCAACATCTGCTGCTGTTTCTCCTGTAATGGCTCCGCCAGCTCCAGATCACTGGATTCAGCGAAGGAAGTCTCCGCACGGTTCAGCTCCTGCAGCAGCTGGGTGATGGTTGAGACTGTAATTCTTTTCTCCATTTCGCTCTTCTGCTGTTCCATAGATAGCTCTACCTGGTTAATTTTATGTCCTTGGTACAGAGCCACGCCCAGAAAAATGAGCGTAATAGCCGAGAAACTTAAGATTAGCTTCCATTTCATCGAAAAGTGCAGCAGGTTCCCCTTCAAAAGTATCATCCCTTCATATCTAGCTTGTCTTTACAATAGGTATATTCTGCTAATATCCTCATTGTAGAAGCCGGATATTAACTGTTCTCTTAGGTTGTGTATGCTGAGCGTAAAGAATATGTTGCGAAACTGTTAACAAAACGTCAATATTTAAGAAAATAGGACCAATGGACGGTGATGTATACCGATGAAACTGGAACGGCTGATCTCTATAATCTATAAGCTTTTGAATCACGAGGTGTTGTCTGCGGCCATGCTGGCTGAAGAGTTTCAGGTATCGCAGCGGACCATCTACCGGGATATCGATGTAATCTGTGCAGCGGGCTTCCCGGTCGTATCGTATCAGGGGATGAAAGGCGGATATGGTATGATGGACGGCTACAAAATGGATAAAAGCCTGCTCGGCACTTATGACGTCAACGCCTTGATTACCGTGCTCCGCAGCCTTTCTACCGTGTTTGAAGACGGGCGTGCGCAGGGGACTATTGAACGGCTGCAGACCATCGGACCGGAGCATCTGACGCAGAGCCTGTCCGTAGACCTCGACACCCTGCGGACGGAACCCGATGCGCTGCGTCATATACGGGCTGCCGTTACCCGGCGCATTGTGATCCGCTTTGATTATATCGACACCATGAATGAACGTACGGCCCGTGACATCGAGCCGCTGCGGCTACATTTCAAATACCGTAACTGGTACATTTACGGATATTGCCGCACCCGTCAGGCTTACCGCGAGTTCCGCCTGTCCCGGCTGATGAATTTGATGCTGACCGGGGAAACTTTCGGACCGCACCCGGAGGTGCCGGAAGAGGTTGCTTCCTCAGACAACGTATGGCAGAACCAGCTGGAGGATGTAGTAATCAGGGTAAGGCCGGAGGCGTTGGCCGAAGCGCTGGATCAGTTTCAGCAGATGGACAAACAGTTTCACGAAGACGGAAGTATGACGATGCGCATTCCGGTATATCAGCCGCTCAGCGCACGCTGGTTATGGGCCATTCTGCTCAGTTTCGGCAGCGGGGCCGAGGTCCTCGAACCCATCCCCCTGCGCGCCGTCATCAAAGAGCAGCTGCAAAACGCACTCAAACCTTATGAAGAAGTATGACACCCTGTTGTCAAACTTCTTTTTTTATGATGTAAGCAGACTTAAACACACGAGGAGGACATTATGTTTAATGTAATTCAGGAGATCAATTGGTTGGCTGTTGTGCTCGGGACGCTGGCGCTGTCTTTGGTGGGAGGCCTATGGTTTACTGTGGTCTGGGGCAAGGCGTATGCCTACGCTCTGGGAAAAGAGCATTCGCCAAGTGAAAACGGCGTTGCCGTCCTTAAGGAGGACGGTATCGTTTCAGCGGGAAATGGAAGGAATGTTAATCATACGAAGCAACATATGAATCCTTCTATTTCCCAAGAAAAACCGGCGCTCCGGTTCATCTTGGGTCCCCTGGTATGCGGACTGGTAACAACAGTGGCGATGGCGGTACTGTTCTATGCGTTCGAGATCGAAACCCTTGCCGATGCTCTCATCTTTGGCGGGATTGTCGGAGCAGGACTATTGGCGGCCACAACCGTGAATACCGGGATTAACCCCAACATTCCCCGGCCGCTGGTCTACGGACTGGTTAGCGGGAGCTACTTTTTCCTGTCCGGGCTGATTGTCAGTATAATTCTTGTAGCGATGAGTTAAAAAGTCTATGTTGTTGTACGTTTTGCAACATTAATTCATAGATACTGGGGTAACCGTAAGGATTCTTGTACGCGATACAACAATCTCCCCGTTTAGCCACTTGGTGGAGGAAGATTGATGCCTTTTGTGCAACAATTGTCGGTCAGGGTCGGTTTTGATGAGGGGAATGTTGTATTTCGTGCAGGATTACTTCAACGAACCACGATCGGTTTTCCACCACTGATTCACCTTTAAGCAAAGCTGCCTGGTCTTCTTGTGAAGGCCTGGTTGAAATCTATTGTCTATTGCACTTCGTACAACAGATCGCTCTGGAATAGGTGAATTTGGGCAGATAGCTGAAAATCAAATTGTATGAAATACATTAGAACTGGTTTTAGCGCAGGATAACGCAGAATCTGTTGCAGAAAGTGCACTCAATGATGAGCTAGCTCTACCGTTCTCAAGCGGGTTACGCCTAGCGGATAGTTGAAGATCTTGCAGGGACAGCTCGTTATAACTGTACAAACCGGCCTAGGAGAAACTACAGTTAGCACTTGAGCGGGAGTCTTCCCGCCCTACAAACTGCCATTCATGTAAACCGTCCGTGCAGGTTCCTGTTGGGGTAATAAAGTTGACAGAAGGGAGTGTACAGTAACTATGAGCGCTGAAAATTGGATTGCGGCTACATCAAAGGAAGATTTGCGGAACTGGCTGCTTATGAATAGTACGGCTGAACCCTTTTGCTGGGTCGAAGCCACTATGAAGCCAGTCCCGGGTACGCTGCTGTACCTGGACGCCGTTGAAGAAGCTTTGTGCTTCGGCTGGATCGATGGGGTGAAGAAGGTGAACGCTGAAGCGAAGCTGGTGCAGAGGCTGTCTCCCCGCAGCAGACGGAGTTCATGGACTGAGCTTAATAAAGAGCGTGTCCGCCGCCTTGAGAAGCTGGGCTTGATGCGTGAGGAAGGACGGCGGGTCCTTCCTGATATGGATATCCGCTCTTTTAGAATAGACAAGGTTATCGAAGAGAAGCTGAAAGAGGAAACGCAGGTGTATGAGAACTTCATGGCCTTTCCGGCGCTCTACCAGCGGGTGCGGATCGATACCATACAAAGCTATATCCATCAGCCTGAAGTGTTTCAGCGCAGACTGGAGAAATTCATCGCAAACACCAGAGCCAATACAATGTACGGCCAATGGCATGATAACGGGCGCCTGCTGGAGTATTAAGTCCCTGCACTGCTTGTATTCAGACAAGCTGGCGGGAGAGTGATTTAGGGGGCTGATGGGGATTGGCGGGGGATTGGCGGGGCTTGGCGGGGGATGGATAGCTTCAAGATCGTATACGCTCGTGAATAGGACTGAGAATCCGATATTTGAGCAAAACAGATGGTTTTGCGGGTTAAGCGGACTCAGAATCGCTTATATGGCTGCCCGCTCCACATTTTAGGCTCGAATGAACAAAATAACTGATTCTCAGTCCGTTTGGGCGCTGAAAGCAGTGTTTTGGGCAAAATAGCGTCTTCTCAGTCCGCATTCCCATGCTAATCGCCATCTGCTGAGCTGACGGTCCTGCCACACTGACGGCCATTCGCTCCAGAACACCACCAGTAATCTGTCTTTCAGTTACGCCTCAGCTTTTTTACAACACCCGGCTTGGTACAATCTCAGAACTAATGAAGTGAGTTCATTTCATGCAGCAATTTATGTGTTCGGTTTCAGCTTCAACCGGAAACTTAAAGGATAGTTGTACACTGTACAACTAAAAACCGCGAAAAGGCAGGCTCGCCTCTTATAACTGTATTCTGGAGACAATTTCATAATTCCAAACCCTTGCTGGGAGCGGTTT
>NZ_JUEI01000055.1:0-36640 GCF_000802655.2 Paenibacillus sp. IHB B 3415
TCTGGCTCATTTACTTTCTCTCCTATTGAAGGGTCCTAAGTAGTAACGATTTATCCCTCTATTTTTTCATCTCCGCCCGCCCTACTTCTACCGGAACCAGGGGCACTTTTACCCCTCATTTCAGCCCACTTCTACCGGAACCAGGGACACTTTTACCCCTGATTTCCCACTACAGACTACTTCCAGCGGAATCAGGAGCACTTTTGCCCCTCATTTCCTCTCCAAGCCCACTTCCAGCGGAACCAGGGGCACTTTTACCCCTCATTTCCCTCTACAGCCCACTTCCACCGGAATCAGGGGCACTTTTACCCCTCATTTCCTCTCCAAGCCTACTTCCACCGGAATCAGGGGCACTTTTGCCCTTCATCTCCCCTAATCGCCTACTTCAGGTGACAGATGATAGCTCGCATAATTTCCTAAACGCCAAAAAACCTTGTATATAAGCTAAACTTAAGAATGTTGACCAGCAGATGGACGACCCTCCTGCAGAGCAAGGGTTCGTCCATGCAGCAATTCAGATTCTAAGTTTACCCTATATAGATTCAAGGTTTTTAAAGAAATCTAAGTAATTTACTTAGGGCTTCAGGTCTTCAAGGCTTCAGGCGTCATACCGGCGACGCCGGAGCAACAGCCTCCAGATCATCTACACTAGCCATGTTTCTCAGCTTCCGGTTGAAGCCGATGAACAGAATCGCGCCCAGGAGGCTTGTCGTCACCTCGGTAACGGTCATGGACCAGATCACGCCATGCAGGCCGAAGAAATGATGCAGCACGATAATCACCGGGATATAGAGCACGCCTTGCGTAACTGCCATAATCCCCGCCTGAGCACCTTGACCTGTAGCCTGGAAGATGCTCATGAACAGACCGGTGAAACCATTGAACAACGCGGAGATGAGCATGGCTGCCAGGATGTAAATCCCCATGCTGATCACCGAGTTATCGCTGGAGAACAAATGCAGGATAGGTCCCCGGAACACATAGACCAGACTGACAAATACCACCGCAATGCTGGCAATATAGCCAAAAGCATACTTAATGCTGGAGGTAAGTCTGGCTCTGTTTCTGCTGGCATAGTTAAAGGCGAAGAGCGGAATCAGACCCAGGAACAGTCCCATCGACAGGAACTCGGGAATCTGCACAATTCTCAGCGCCACCCCGAACCCGGCTACCACATTATCACCATACTGGATGGAATAGTTATTTAGCAGCAGTGTCGTCACAATCAGAAAAGCGCATTGCAGCAGCTCAGTGATGCCGACTTTATAAATCTCCAGCTTATCCTGCAGGGATATTCTGAAATGCTTCAGGAACCCCCTGAGATTCTCACTCCGTTTCTCCAGATAATAGAGATAATAGAGTGCCGAACCAAGGTTAGCGAGGCACATCGCCAGCGCCGCTCCGGCTACATGCCAGCCCAGAATCAAGATAAACAGCGGGTCAAAGATCAGGCTGAGCGCCGTGCTGATGAAAATACCGTACATGGACTCCCTCGACGCCCCCTCCGCGCGGACCAGCTGTTCGAGCGCAAAGTTAAGCACAATCGCAAAGCCGCCGGCGAACATCGTCAGGGCATAGGTCTTCGTGTAATCAAAGGTTGCCGCATCCGCACCGAGCAGGCGGGTGAGCGGATTAATCGCCAGCAGCGCCAGCAGGGCGATAACGATTCCGGCGATGATGCTTGCATAGAAGGTATATCCGGCGATCCGCTTACCCTTCTCCGTATTCTTCTCCCCGGCCAGCCGGGTGACGAAGGTTCCGCCCCCCACTCCGAACACATTGCCGAAGGCCATCAGGACGGTAAAAATCGGCAAGCCCAGCGTGATCGCCGTCAGCATCCCCGTATTATGCAGCAGGCCGATGAAATACGCGTTGATCACATTGTAGACCGTTCCGACCGACATGCCGATCATCATGGGAACCGACAAATGGAATATCGCCTTTTTCATTGGAGCGGATTCCAGGTAATATTGGTTGGATACTTCCTTGTTCATATTCATTCCTCCGAACGTGTACCTTCATAATCAAATTCATTCCATTACAAGCTTTGATTAACTTTGGACAGCAGCGACAATAGGGTTGCTGCCTCCTCCTTGCTGAGCTGCCGGGTAATACCGGCTTCGACATCCGAGAACATCAGGTTGAACTCCTCGACCAGGACAACTCCCTTCTCCAATACAGTCAGCTTCTTCTGCCGCTCATCCTTCTCATGGGTGACGCGTGCGATATAGCCTTTTTTCTCCAGGCCCTGGAGCATGCTGGTGATGCTGGCCCCGCGCCGCTTGAACTGTTCCGCCAGATCCTTCTGGATCACGCCTTTGTCCTGATTCTCATAGATATATCCGATCATCCGGCCTTGTGCCGATTCAGCCCCAGCTCGTTCAGCCGGGCATCGGCAGAGCTCTTAAGTTTCAAGCCAATCTCACGGATCAAATCTGAATACGGTGTATGCAAAATGGGTTCGGTCATCTTCATGTCCCCTTGTCGATTAGATAGAATTCTAAGTAATGCAGCAAGTATAATAGATAGATTTCTAACTGTCAATATTCTAACTAACTGGATATCGAAGCTGACCGGGCCTCTCCTCCTTTCGGCATAGCCATGATCCCTGCTGCAGACCTAATGTACTTAGGGAATGTAAACTGAGTTTAAACAGCTTTTAATCCCCCTTTACAAGTTTCAGCAGGCCATTCTGGAGATTCATCAATGAACTGTATAAGGGAATCGTTACTTTTAACTGGCATAAAGTACGACGAGGCGTATCTACCGATGAACCTCTGCGCCACCGTCCCTCACTGACGAATCGATCTAGCGTCTGGTTGCTTCCTGCTGGCCAAGCGTAAGCCTATCAAAATAATGATTACAAAAGAAAGGCCTTGCACGTTGGCAGGCCTTCTTTGTATGCTCTATTGCTTCAGGCTAAAACGCCGGTACCTCATCACTCTGCGGTACATGGATTTATCCTTAAGCTGATTAAAAATATACGGGTCAGGATTCATGTTCACTTCAATAATCCATGGCTTGAGCGTCCGGTCAAGACCGATGTCTACACCGAATTGCCGGTGGCGCGGATAGGTCTTCTGCATTTGAACTGCGATGCGTGTACCCAGACGGTTCAGTTCTCCCTTCAGCTGCACGAGCTGGTGGGCCGACAGATGGGTAGAGAGCAACTGCTCAACTGCGGTCGGTTTGCCGCCGCTGTGGTAGTTGGTTACTATTTTGCGCGGATGCCCCAGCCGGCCAATGATCCCGGTAGCCTCCCAGACGCCCTTGGGGCTGAGCTGCACCATCACCCGGATGTCGAAACGGCGCCCGCCCTGCTTCAGCAGATGGATACCTTTTTGAACCAGATAGCTCCTTCTGCCGATCTTCTTCGCCAGACTTTTATGAAAAGCTTCAAACGTATCGAAATGGCGCCGCGTTTCCTCATACTGGTACGTATACCCCTGCCGTTCCCCCCGCTCGGCGCGGATCACTCCATTGCCATAGGTTCCCCGTTCCGGCTTGACATAAATCATTCCATAGCTGTGAATCATCTGCTCCAGATTGCGTCTGGTAAACCTCCGGGTATCCGGAATGAAAGGGGTAATGGTTTGGTTCTTAAGCAATAATTGGGTCTTGTACCATTTGCTCTGACCTGACTGAACCTGTTTGGCTGTCACGCATGCACTCTCCTGTCCGGGAAGGAGCTTTCCATCCTCCCTTGATTTGCATAGTCGCTGCATTCTATGCGGACGAAGGCGTATTTGAATAAAGCATCTGCCCCCTACGGGAAGATTATCTTTCAGCATGATCATTGCCCTGTCAACCGTTAATCCGCAGGCATACCCTAGTGCAGACGCTCAAGTGTCAATATAGGTACGGAGATGAACCCATGTCAGATACTTCGGAAAATGTAACGAAAAACGGCTCTCCAATCGATGTCCTGATCCCGGCTATTGAAAAGGATCTTGCCACCCTCCCTCATGTGATCGACAGTCTCCGCCGCTACGTCCGCCACCCTATCAGCCATATTTATATTGTCTCGCCGAACAGCAGCAAAATCAGAAGGCTGTGCTCCCGCAAAAATTGTGTCTTTGTCGATGAAACCACCGTTCTGCCGTTCACTAAGAAAGCTATACGCTACTCCTCTTCCCGCTGGAACCGTTCCGGCTGGCTGTACCAGCAGCTGCTTAAGATGAACGGGGATCATATTTGCCGCGAGAAATTTTTCCTGGTGGTAGATGCGGATACGGTGCTGATTCGCCCCCATCGTTTTCGTTCCGGCGGGAAAAGCATCTTTTACTGCCGCAGCTGGAGCCAGCCGGAATATTTCCGCACCTACCGGAAGCTGCTCGGCGCCGCCGCTCCTTCCCCTAAGTCTTTTGTTACACACTATATGCTGTTCGAGTCCGCGAAGCTGGCCAGTCTCAAAAGAACTATTGAAGCCCGGCACGGGATGCCCTGGCATGCCGCCATCCTCCGCTCCATCGACAAAACGAAGCAGTTCGGCTTCTCCGAATTCGAAACCTATGCCAACTATGTGTACAGCAGGAACAGCGCCGCTGTGCTGCTCAGGAACGCCAACAATAAAGCTCTGAAGACTCCGGCGGCCTCCCTGGGCAAAGCGCAGCTTCAGAAGTATGCCCGTACGTACCGTTCGCTGTCCTTCCATCAGCGCAAGGGATATTCCACTCCGCCCAAACCTTAAGGAGGCAGACCGCCTTGCATACTATTCTTCTAAGCGGGGGCTCGGGTATGCGGCTATGGCCCCTCTCCGGCAGCATCCGTTCCAAGATGTTCCTGCCGCTGCTTCCTGCACCTGACGGGGGCACAGAGTCTATGATCGGACGCGTATGCCGGCAGCTCAGTCAAGCGGGACTTGACGAATCCGTACTGTTCGTCGCGCATCAGGAGCAGCTGGCCATCACCCGGCGCTATACCGGAAACAAATTTCCGGTGATCGGGGAGCCTCACAAGCGCGGTACATTTACGGCAGCCGCCTATGGCGCCCTGCATTTGTACTCCGCAGGAGAGGCTAGACCGGAGGACATCATCTGCGTGGCTCCGGCTGATATGTATGCGGACGAAGACTTCTTCCGGCTGTTTCCTCAATTTCCGGATATTCTGGCATCCTCACAGGCAGAGCTCCTCCTGCTTGGAACCCAACCTGCCCATCCTTCGGATCAATACGGCTATATTGTCCCGGCACAAGGAGGCACGGAGGCGTATGCTCAGGTGCTCTCTTTTGCAGAGAAGCCGGATGTCGCCAAAGCCCGGGAGCTGATGCAGGAGCATGCTTTATGGAACTGCGGGGTATTCGCGTTTCGGCTAAGCTTCCTGCTGTCGCATCTGCAGAGGATGGGGCTACCCACTGATCATGCGGCATTTGTTGCGCAATATGCCGGACTTCCGGTCCGCAGCTTTGACAAGGAAGTGGCGGAGCACAGCACCAAAGCAGTCGTTGTACGGCATGAGGGGGAGTGGTCCGATCTGGGAAGCTGGGATACGCTGGCTGCCCGGCTGGACTCCCCGTTGACTGGCGAAGGAGGCTTATGGGGGGAATGCCGGGATACCCATATCGTCAACGAGCTGAAGGTTCCGCTGCATGTAATCGGTGTACCCGGCATAGTCGCCATAGCGAGCCCCGAAGGCATCCTGGTTGCAGCCAGGAAGGAAGCAAACATGATCAAGGACATCCTGCAAGAGCATTCTGTTCAGGAGCCGAGGTACGGTGAGACCGGCTGGGGCAGCTATACCCTTCTGGACCAGGCAGCAAATGGCACCCGCCTTGTACTTACGATGATGCTAACACTGCTGCCGGAGCATGACATCCCGGAAATGGACTGTAAGCATTCTGCCAAGACATGGATGATTGTATCGGGTCACGGTGAGGTCACGGTGAACGGAGCCGCAGCCGCAGCATCGGCAGGCGGAATATTCACTATAGCCCGTGGAGACCGGCATGCGGTCAGGGCTGTCAGCACAATGAAGCTTATTGAGGTACGGATCAGTGAAGCAGGCGATGACGGGCGGGTATATGGCTCATAAGGCTGGCCTCCAGGGCATGTTCTCCGCCCGCTTCGCCACAAACAAAGGGATATGCAAACAGCCATGGTATGGCTGTTTGCATATCCCTAATCTGTGGGGCAGAGGTAATCCGATGTACAGCCTCGGACGGGGCCCTGTTAGGATGTATGGCTCATAAGGCTGGCCTCCAGGGCATGTTCTCCGCCCGCTTCGCCACAAACAAAGGGATATGCAAACAGCCATGGTATGGCTGTTTGCATATCCCTAATCTGTGGGGCAGAGGTAATCCGATGTACAGCCTCGGACGGGGCCCTGTTAGGATGCCCCCGCATACATAGCTTAATTGCCTGACAACTAGCTTTTCTGGCCGCTTCCGGTCATTAAACCGCACAAGTAGCTAGACGGCGATTGTGACCATAGCGGTTGTTGTGGCTATGGCTTTGGTTGTGACTGCGACTGTAATTGCGGCAGAAAATAATACTAGGTTACAGTAAGTGCTACGTTCGTATGCTGCTAACGGACCGGAGTGCGCTTATTCTCCCCAACAAGTAACATTCCGACCTGCTAACGGACACCAATGCAGTTATTTCGTGAAGTTCGCCGCAAATCAGCCTTCTGGAGAAGCAATAAGTGCGCTGTGGTCCGTTAACCCGGCTGAAAGCACCAAATGGTGAAATTAAGGTCTGTACGGTCCGTAAGCGCCATGAATGCACACGGGCAAATGTGTGTAGTGCTGTGTACAATGGCCAATGTGCAATATTGTGTAGCGTGCAATGTGTAATGCGCATTTCCGCATAACATCCAGGCTAATGACACTATACGGACGGCAGAAACTGGAACCACTTGAAGTCAAACCGGCTGCCCGGCAGGAACAGGAAGGTGACCGTCTGGCTGCCGCTTACCGGCGGCTCCAGAGTGAATTCACGCTCCGTGTAGCTGCCGCTTCCGGCAAATTCAATCAGCTGCTTGGATTCGCCGCCGGGACCGCTGAACAGGATCTGCAGCGTATTGTTCGCAAGCGTTGAGCGTCCGCAGATGACAACCCTTGAGCATTCCCCCCCGCCAAAGTCCATCCCGGCATATATAAGCGAGACATTGTTGCCGATCCCTTCGATGGCGTCCTCCGTTATGGTGAAGGCATCCCCGTAAACGGCACTGTTGGCCTGGGCAGCCAAACGCTCATACGCCTTGTGCCTGCGGACAAACGAGAAGCCCTTCAGATGAATCTTCTTCCGCAGGACGAAGGACAGTGAAGTGATGCCTGTCAGCCTTTTGGGCAGCGTATAGCTTGCTTCCTGGTACACATTCCAGCGGGACGGCTTCTGGTAAGTGACTGTGGTGAGTAGTCCGGCACCCTTCTCTCCGGGAATGCCTTCCCATATTTCAATCGGGAATTCCTGATCATCCAGCGAGAAGATTGGCAGAACAATCTCATCGGCTCCATCATCCCCAAAGTCGATCCGTTCGAAGCAGATCCGGCTCTCCCCTTCCCGGGCTGTAGCCACACCGCGTTCATTGCCGTTGGTCAGATTCCGGCTATGGCTGCTGTTGAATCCGGAGGAGACAAACTCATACGGATTCAGATAAGCCTGGCCTAGCCCCGTAAGCTTGAATTCCATTTGTGAATAGAGCCGGATGCCGTCTGCGCCATTGGCTGTCCCGCAGCGGATGTATACATCGCCATCACCCAAAGCCGTGATTACGGCTTCATGCCCGCTGGTCTCAATGGTGGCGATATTGGCATCAATTCCGGCGGCGTTGGTGATCCTCCACTCGACATCCTGCCAGGCGGCACCCTGCGGATGCAGCTTCACCCGGACCGGAAGTGACGGCTGCTCCGGCGTCAGAATATTACCCTCAGGGCAGATCATCTCCAGCTTGCGGACCGGGATCTCCTCTTCCTTGCCGCTCTCCGGATTACCGGATGCTGCATCTGCCTCCAGCGGGTTATGCGCATACAGATACAGCTCATCTTCGGCAATCGTTCCCGGTGCGGGAAGCACCGACCGCAGCGTAAGCTCAGCCGAAGCCAGATCCGCCGAAGCCGCACGCAGCGTAATCGTTCCGGGCTCCAATGTACCGGCAATCACTGCCAGCAGCTTACCGCTGAACAGGCGGCGGCTTACGCCTTTGTACGAATCATAGTCCGTACTGTCCCCGTTATCCAGACCAATCAGCCGTCCGGGGCCCTCAACACTGAGGTGAATCCGGTTATTGGCATTCGCTACCGGACGCCCCGACTGATCCAGCGTGCTGACCGTTACGAAGATAAGGTCCGTACCGTCCGCAGCAATTTCCTGCTTATCAGGGGTAAGCACCAGCGAAGCTGCATCCCCGAAGGAGGAAATCTGGTCCACAGCGATTACATTCCCCTGCTCATCATAAGCAGCTGCACGCAGGACACCGTCCGCGTAAGGCAGCTGCCATTCTCCAAGCAGCTTATGTCCGTGGACATGATCGATGTCCACGCTGCCCTGCGACACTTCATTCATGAACAGCTCAATGCGCGGAGCATTCGAGCAGACCCGTACATCAATCAGCTGGCCCTGCGAGAAATCCCAGTAGGGAAAGATATGAATCATCGGATGCGTGCGGTAATCCGTCCATTCTGCCTGATAGATATAATAGGAATCCTTAGGGAAACCGGCGGTATCCAGCTGCCCGAAGTATGAGTTCTTGGTGTGATAAGGAGTCGGTTCCCCGATATAGTCAAAGCCCGTCCAGAGAAACTGTCCCAGCGAGAAGGAAGCATCCCGGTCTGCGGTGATGCAGGCCTCCGTGCTTTTGGCGCCCCAGCTGGTCGAGCTGTTCCCTAGAGAAGAGCACTGCTGATCATCATCGGCCAGAACAGATTGAGCCAGCGGGAAATGATAGACTCCCCGGCTCTGCACTGTCGAGCAGGTCTCACTACCGTAGATTATCCAGTCCGGATGTTCCCGGTGATGCTGTTCATAATATTTCTCTGCATAGTTGTAGCCCGCCACCTTGACGATATCGGCGCATTTCTGCGCATTCTCCCAGGGCATATAGTTCGAGCCAATGGTAACAAAGGCATTGCCGCGCGGATCATGGACAAGCACTTCCTCCTGCAGCTCCCGGGTGAGCTCCTGGCCGCGGCTGTCTGCGTGGGTATCATAAATCTCGTTGCCGATGCTCCACATCAGCAGGCTTGGCCGGTTACGGTCCCGCCGCACCCAGCTGGCAATATCGCGCTTCCACCACTCCGGATAGAACCGGGCATAGTCATAAGGCGTCTTGCTGCGCTCCCACATATCGAAGGCTTCCGACACGATCAGCAGCCCCATTTCATCGGCCAGCTCCATAAGCTCCACAGCTGGCATATTATGCGCGGTGCGGATGGCATTGACGCCCATTTCCTGCAGCAGGACGAACTGGCGGCGAAGCGCCGCCTTGTTCACAGCAGCGCCCAGAGCGCCGAGGTCGTGATGCTGGCAGACTCCGTATATTTTGACATGACGGCCGTTGAGGAAGAAGCCCTTGTCACTGTCCAGCTCCATCGTCCGGAAGCCGAAGCTCTCCTTCTCCACTTCAGTGACCTCATCGTCTGCCAGCAGTTCCGATTGCAGAGAGTAGAGATGGGGACTGGTAATATCCCATAGCAACGGGTGATCAACCGTCAGGCGGCTGTGGTTATGTACGGCTGAACCGCCCTGCAGCACAGGCACCTCAGAGGTTCCTACGGCAATTACTGTTCCTTGCGCATCCAGAATGCTATGCCGCAGCTTCAGCTCCCTGCCTGCCGCCGCTGCTTCAGCAGTATGCAGCTCCACATCCACGTCTACAGTCCAGGCTTCACCCTCCGCCGCTGCTCTGGCCGCAATATAAATTCCGTCAGCTGCAATATGCGTCTTCGGCGTTGTCTTCAGCCAGACCGGCCGGTAAATTCCGGCGCCGGAGTACCAGCGGGAATTGGGCGATTCGTGGATGACACGCATATAGACTTCATTGTCTCCCGCTATCAGGTACGGGGTGATATCGAATTCAAAGGTGGAATATCCGTATTTCCACTCACCCGCAACCTGTCCGTTCACGTACAGCGTCGAGTTCATATACACTCCCTCGAAACGCAGGGACACCAGCTCATCGGCAGGTACTTCTTCGAACGTAAGGCTGGTGCGGTACCAGCCCTCCCCGTTCTCGTAGAGATTGCGGGTATCATAGATCAGCCAGTCATGCGGCAGCGTAACCGGCATCCAGTCTGTACCTGCGGCGACCTCGGCAAGCTTCGAATGAAGCGGCTGCTTGCTGAACTGCCAGCCATTGCTGAGTTTCCTTTTTTGACTCATGGATAATTCCTCCTAAAGGTTTGGTAGTATAAGCCTGGAAATATGAGCATCATCTAACGGTTCAGATAACGTTCATAGGCCGCTTGTTGAATTTCCAGCGCACGCCCGATGCCCAGGTCCCTCATCTGTTGCACATAGTTATCGTAATTGTCTACGGAATCGGTGCCCAGAATGATCTTAAGCTCAATATCTTTCACAAAAGCGTTGATGTCATTCATAATGCTGCTCATTTCGTCCGCTTCTTCGGCGGTTGGCGTTACCGGTGGCAGCAGGTGGCTCTCATGATTGGTCTGTTTCCAGATGCCGATAGATTCTGTGGTTGCCGGATATTTCGCCGGCAGATTGTTGTCCTGCTGAATCATCGGGAAGTTGGTGCCGTGCGAATACTTGGACATGACCTGGTCGCTGCCGAGGCCATCCGGATTCTTAACCACAAGATCGGTATAGACGGGCTTGCCGTTTTCCAGCGTATAAGTAGTCCCTTCAATCCCATAGGTATTCAGCATGCTGCCTTCTTCGGTAAAAGCATAGTCCAGCCAGCGCATAGCAGCTTCTGCATTCTTGGTTGTGGCTGAGATGGCTGCCGAGCTTGTCCCTGCATAAGCATTATCCAGCTGGCCGAACTCAGGAAGTCCGCCTTTGACCGCAGACGGATACGGAGCGGCTACGAAGTCGGCTTCCGGGTCCGATTCCTGTACGGCTGAGTTATATTTCTCAATATAGTACTGCCAGCCGATCGTTGCTCCGCTTACATTAGAGGTCATTTTCTTGTCAACGGTAGCGCCGTCAATCGAAGCGAAATCCTTGTCGATCAGCCCTTCTTTGTACCACCGGCTCATTGTATTGAGGTAGTCCTTGTAGCCAGGCTCCAGATAGCCATATACTACTTTGCCGTCGTTAACGTAGAAGTTACCCATCACACCGAACGCTCCGGCGAACCCTCCAGTCCGCTCTCCCAGGAACATCGTACGGAAGGTTACGGGTGAGGCTGCATTTTTCTTGTCTTTAAAAGCAGTCAGAACAGTATGCCACTCCTCAATCGTTTCCGGGATGCCGAGATTCAGCTCATCGAGCCAATCCTTGCGGATAATCGGCCCGCCGTAGACACGTCCGATCTCCGAGCGGATGAACGGGAAGGCGTAATACGTGCCGTCATCGGTTTTGATCATTTTGTCGATATCCGGGTTCTCCTGAAGGGTCTTCTTCAGGTTGGGCGCATATTGATCGATCAGATCATTGAGCTTCAGAATGTAACCCTGCTGGGCGGCTTTATCAGGTCCGCCCGGGTATTGCAGCCAGGTATTGAGGAATATATCCGGCAGCTCGCCCGAGGCCAGCAGCAGACTGAACTTCTGGTCGGTCATCGGTGTTCCGCCCAGCTGTCTGATTGCGATTCCTGTCCGCTTCTCATATTCGTCATCGACCGGCAGCCGTTCCGGCGTACCTCCCAGCTGTTCATTCATATAAGTCAGCTCAATGCCGCCCGTCATCGGATAAGTGAAAGCTGCCGTGGCTTCATTGGAAGCCGGGGCATTTCCGGCAGGAGTGACAGAAGCGCTTTCATAATTATCCTTCTTGGAGCTGCTGCAGCCTGCAGCAAGCAATGTGAGACCTAACAAAACGATAAGCGGTTTATGCAGCTTTTTCGATCTGGATGAATTCATCACTGGTACGACCTCCGTTATAGGTGTAGTTGATGGCTAGATGCCTCTACAATGTAAGCTGAATCTTGTATACAAACAATATTCAAAATGCGGAATCAATGGCTAAAAACGCAAAAGGAGAATAGAATACGCCTGATTCTATCCTCCTGTCGTGAAATTGGATATCCAGATGGTGCTTCATCTTCTGCACTGCCTTACCTCATATAGAATTCCACTATATGATAGTTGAGCCCGGGGGGCAATCCGCAATATGAACCAGATCGGCAATCTGCAAACAAAGCCGCTGTTCAGCGCAATCCGGCTGGATATTCCAGCTGAACGTTCAAAACCCCCTTGCCGGCAGGAGTCCTGAAGGGACAGCCATTGTCCCTGGGTCTTCATACCTTCAAAGAGGTTCCGTTAGTTATACAATCTGATAGACGGGCTGTTCCTGAATGTAATGCACCAGCACATCCGGGAACTGCAAGGCCAGCCGCTGCGCCAGCAGCTTCATCCCCGGCGCTTCACTCTCCGCATGGCCCAGCATAATTAATGCCCGGCTTCGGCCCTGCCGGACGGCATCCCGGATATATTCCGGGGTCTCCCACTCCGGGCCTTCACCGGCGATAATCAGATCGAGTGTCTCCTGCTCAAATAGGGGAATGGAAGCTGCACCGCCGCCTCTGTAGCCAACCAGCACACCCACTCTACTGCATACAGCGGATAAATTGCCTGCTGCGCGGACATAGGGGATATGCAGCTGCCGCTTCAAATATCCGGCAATCTCAGAAACTGCGGCAGCAGGAACCGAGAGAATAGACACATGGGGCAAATGCCGTTCGACATACGGCTCCCATTCCAGCTCCCGCAGCAGCCCTTCCATGATCCCGTCCGGTGTATAGCGGTGCACATAGTCATGGAAGCGGTAGATACCTACACCGGTGCTGGCGATCAGTGCAGATTTCTGCCGGTAGACAGGATCATTCTCCAGCCCCTCCCGGTTATCCTGATGGCTGTAATAAACACCTTCATGCGTAATGATCAGATTCGCGCCAAGCAAGGCTGCCTGCTCAATTACATAATGCGAAGCCGAGAAGGCTGTCACAATCCCCTGCACTTCCGACTCCGGAGCACCCGGCTCCAGCCTGTCTACCGTTCCATCCGGCTTGCGGATGCCTGCTGTTAAATGTCCGATAACCTGTCCGAAAGTGAGCGTCATGATCCTGCCCCCTCCTAATAGTTCCCTATTAACTCTCAATAAATCTTGCGTGCTCCGGAATCTTCTATGCCGCTCTTGCGGTAAAAGTAAGTATTGATCTGGTCGCGCCACTCCTTGGCATGCGCAGCCTGTCCCCGCAGACGTTCCTCTACCTGCACATACAGCCCCTCTGCGATCCTGCCCTTCAATCCGCTCCAGGCAGCCAGCAGCCCGGCAGCACGTTCCGCACCTTCAAAATGGGTGTCGTAGATATGCTGAATCACAGTTTTGCCGGAATGCAGCACATGGGTATACGGCACATGATGGAAGAACAGCAGCAGCTCATCCGGACATTCTTCCAGTGAATCATAGCGCTGCGCATTGCTGCCCATATACTGGGCGCTATAGCCGGTGCCTGTGGCCACAGTCCGGTCTACACCGATTCCCTGATGATCGGCATAATGGTAGGTGCCCCATTGTGAATATTCATAGCCGTCCACATTAGGGCCGTAGTGATGCTCGGGATTAATCATCCAGCCCACACCAAGCGGTGCCGTATAGGCTTCGTAAATCTCCCAGGAATCCAGTAAAATCCGGCTGATTACGCCGGCAACCGCAGCGTCTGTACCGAACGTCAGGGTGATCCACTCCGCAGCAATTTCTTCCGCGCTAAGCTCCGGGTTCCAGGCCAGCCGCCCGAATCCGTAGAGATTCGCCTGGGCCAGCAGATGACCGGTCCAATTCCGGTCATTGCCCACATTGGATACCGCGGCCACACCGCTGTAACGGTTGCCCCATAGCGAGCCGTCGACAATATGTTTCACCGGAGCCGTTCCGCCTTGGGCCAGCGTGTCAAATTCCATAATCTCTTTCCACTGCGGAACCAGGTAACAGACATGACGCTGCTGTCCGGTATACTCCTGGGCAATTTGAAATTCAATCACCTGATTGGTCTGTTCAAGCGCCCCGAACAGCGGAGATACCGGCTCTCTGACCTGGAAATCCATCGGGCCGTTCTTGATCTGCAGAATTACGTTATCATGGAATTTACCGTCAAGCGGCTTGAAATGATCATAGGCCGCTCTCGCCCGGTCTGTCTTGCGGTCACGCCAGTCCTGCTTGCAGTTGTACACGAAGCAGCGCCAGATGACGATGCCGCCGAACGGCTCCAGCGCCTCCGCCAGCATATTGGCGCCATCGGCATGATCCCGCCCGTAGGTGAACGGGCCTGGCCGGTTCTCTGAATCGGCCTTGACCACGAATCCGCCGAAATCGGGAATCACCGTATAAATTTCAGCCGCTTTCGTCTTCCACCACTCCCGGACTCCGGCATCCAGCGGATCTGCGGTTCCCAATTCACCTTCATGCATCGGACCGGCGAAGTTCACGCTCAGGAACAGGCGGATACCGTACGTTCTGAATATATCAGCGATTCTGGCAACATCAGGCAGGTAGGTGGAGATAAATAATGTTTCCAGCGCATGAACGTTCACGTTATTGATCGCAATAGCATTAATGCCTGCGGTAGACATTAGCCGCGCGTAATCGGTAATTCTGTTAAGATCATCCGTGAAGCGGTTATTCTCATAGAGGAAGGATCTCCCCGAATATCCCCGCTCTACACTGCCGTCGAAATTATCCCAGTGGTTAATCATGCGCAGCGCGTTCACCGGATTCACGGTTTCATCCAGATGCTCAATGTTCTTCAGACTTCCGATCAGGCGCAGGAGGTGGAAGACACCATACAGCACACCTGCTGGTGAGGCAGCCCCTACGGCAATACACTTATGGTTCAGGCTGGTACGGATCGCGAACCCTTCCGGTCCCACCGCCTGTCCTGCTGCTTCGTTAAATATGGCTTCGACCCGTGGATTGCCGCCGTTAAAGGTGCCGAATGCCACACTGAATCCGTCCGCAGCCGGTGAAGCCCCTGCCTCAATGTCCAGCATCGAGGCAATCCCCCTCTGCCATTCACGCAGCGCGGCTTGCACCGTCTCCTGCTCTTCCGTCACGGATACGGCTCCGCACCATTTCACATATTGCGTATATAGATTGCCTTGCGGCAGCTTCGGGTAGCTTAACCAGGCGTCGTATCCGCTGCCGGCTACTGCGGCAGTCTGATTGTCCGGTTGTTGTCTCATGCCAACATCTCCTCCAGTGTATTATTCATGCTTAGCGGGCATATGACCGGGCAGGTATCTCTGAGCTACGGTTATATACACAGCCGGTGAAGCCCGGGCTTCTGCGCCCATCTTGTATACATGTTCCTGTTCAGGTTCATCCTACCACGCAGCCGCCGGACGGGAACATTGTCAAATCAAGCAATTATTTACCCAAATCAAGCAGGTTTCAGCTATACTAAAAACGGGATAATGGACCGCGTAAAACGAATACACTCATTAATTCTAACGCAAGCGTCAGGGGGAGAATCTAATGGTTTCCGCTTTTTCACCGCCTGTTCTGGGACAATGCCTTAGTGAAACGATCATCCCGGATGTGAAAACCACACTTAACCTGTTTGGCATGCATCTGCGCAAGGTCAGCGGGGAATGGGATTATCCGCTGCACGCCCATCCGCAATATGAATTCAACTATGTGCTGGAAGGGGAGCAGCTGTTTACCGTTAATAACCGCAGCTATATCCAGCGTGCCGGAGACTTAGTGCTGCTCCGGCCGGGAGATTCTCATGCCAGCCGCAGCGGAAACGGCCAGGCTTTTACGTATTTCTGCATTCATTTTGATATCGATGACAAGCTTCTGATCTCCTTGCTCAGCCGCCTGAATCACGTACTCTTCCCTTCCGCAAGCAATATTGCCCATAAGCTAGGGCCCATCCTCTCCAAATTGGTGGATATTTCAGGCTCCATCTCGGGAGACATCACCATGTCACAGCGCATGAGGCTGCAGTCAGCTGTCTTCGATCTGTTCGCCCAGCTGTGGGAAGCCTTCTCTATTGAAGCCAATCTGTCTTCCCCTGCCACCTATGAGAAGATTGAACTGGCCCACCAGATCCGCAGCCGCCTTCAGGGGCTGGTCTACCAGCAATTCAAGCTGGAGCTGCCCTATGACAGCCATTACGGAATTGATGATATTGCCTCGGAGCTCGGGATCAGCGCCTCGCACTGCTACCGCGTGTTCCGCCAGGTGTTCGGCAACTCGCCCCGGGTGTTTCTGTCCGAACAGATGCTCCATGAGGCCAAGGTCCTGCTGGATGATCCCAACCTGTCCGTCAGCCGGATATCGGGCATTCTCGGCTACCGAGATATTGCCCATTTCAGCCGGCAGTTCAAGCGCTGGCACGGCACCTCGCCGCGTGAATACCGCGAATCCCGACAATAAGGTTACATGCCAAATATCCCTGCCTTCATGTCACATGAGTGCAGGGATATTTGGCATCTGCCAGGCGGTCCAGAATACGGATTTATTTCTTGATATAGGTGGCAAAATGCTCCTGAAAGTTCATCGAATCAATATCCGCCCGCAGATGATGATGCAGCAGCTCATCGATCCCCGCTGTGTCCCCCTGCACGATATAATCCAGCAGCTGCTGATGCTCCTGCTGAATCGTTGCCAGCTTCTCGTCCTTCAGCATATGCAGCTTCCGGTAGCGGATGTAATGCACATTGAACTGCTGCAGCACTCCCCACAGGAATTCGCGCCCGGCCAGGCCGAACATGGTGCGGTGAAATTGATCATCCAGCTGCAGGAAAACCTCGGCCCCCTCGGCCTGCTCAATGCATTGCTGCTGCTGCGCAAGGTTGCCCCTCAGCTCATGCAGCCCCTTCAGCGGAATATTACCGGCCAGCGACTTCATTATTTCCTTCTCTAGCACATTGCGCAGGTAGATAATCTGTTCAACTGACTCCAAATCTATGTACGAGACCAGATTGCCTTTTTTGGGATAGATGTCAACGTACTGCTCCAGGGACAATTGCTTCAGCACATCCCGGATCGGCGTCCGCGACAGCTGGAAGCGTTCGGAAAGCGCGGTCTCACTGATCATCGACCCGGGCTTCAGCGCAAGCGAGAGGATTTCCTGTTTCAGATACGACATTATTTCTTTCTTGGAAGTCATGGAATGGACCAACTTTCTGTTCGATATTCTTCTCCACTCATTATATAGAAAACAGATATGAATTTCATTGACAAAGCATAAAGCTTATTCTATGATCAATACGAATCCTAACTTGTATACAAGATTATCATATCACAAAACGTTTTATCCGTAAGGTCAATTGTCACAAGCATTCAGAATGATTGTATTTGTATTTATGTTTAATACCAAGGAGGAAATGACAATGAATATGACTTGGAGATGGTATGGCGAGGGCAACGACAATATTACCCTTGACCATGTACGTCAAATTCCGGGAGTAATGGGCATCGTCTGGTCGCTGCATCACAAGGTAGCGGGTGAAGTATGGGAAATGGAAGAAATCCAGAAGGTTGCCGATCAGATTACAGCCAAAGGCTTCAGCACAGCGGTTGTAGAAAGCGTTAACGTTCATGATGATATCAAAATCGGGCTGCCGTCCCGCGACAAATACATTGACATCTATATCGATACCATCCGCAAGCTGGCCAAGGTCGGCGTTAAGGTCATCTGCTACAACTTCATGCCGGTGTTCGACTGGACCCGTACTGAGCTGTACAAGGAGCTGCCGGACGGATCGAATGCACTCTTTTATGAAAAGGCTGCCATTACGGATAATCCGCGTGAAATGGTGGACCGGATTCTCAAGGGTGCCGGTGAATTCACAATGCCGGGCTGGGAGCCGGAGCGGCTGGAGAAGCTGGATGATCTGTTCGCGGCTTACGCCGATGTTACCGAGGATATCCTGTTCGACAACCTGAAGTATTTCCTGGAGCGCATTATTCCGGTGTGTGAAGAAGTGGATATCAAAATGGCGATTCACCCTGACGATCCGGCCTGGCCGATCTTCGGACTGCCGCGCATCATCCGCAGCCGCGATTCCATCCGCCGTTTCCTGGACATGGTCGACAGCCCGTATAACGGCCTTACCTTCTGTACAGGTTCGCTTGGAACCAATCCGCAGAATGATCTTCCGGCGATGATCCGTGAGTTCCATGACCGGATTTATTTCGCCCATATCCGCAACGTGAAGGTATTCGAGAACGGAGACTTCATCGAAGTATCGCACCGGGGGCAAGATGGCAGCGTGGATGTAGCAGAGGTTGTCAAAGCCTACCATGAGAATGGATACACCGGTTATGTGCGTCCGGATCACGGCAGACATTTATGGGGCGAAGAGAAAAACTGCCGTCCGGGTTATGGCCTGTACGACAGAGCGATGGGAATTATGTATCTGCTGGGCGTATGGGACAGCCTGGAGAATGCCAAGGGGGCGAAATAAATGCTGAGCCTCACCAGAAGCAGCATTGCGGACCGTGAAGCCTGGGAAGCCGCAGGTGTAGAGCTGCCGCAGTTCGATTTCGCAGCGGTAGCACAGAATACACTGGATAAGCCGGAGTGGGTTCACTTTGGCGCCGGAAATATCTTCAGAGGCTTCGTGGCCAATGCCCACCAGAAGCTGCTCGACAGCGGCAAGGCAGATACCGGCATCATCGCTGCCGAGACCTTCGACTTCGAGATGATCGACAAGGTCTACAAGCCTTATGATAATCTGACTCTATTAGTACTGATGAATGCGCGCGGCGACTTCCAGAAGAGAATTGTCAGCAGCATCGTGGAAGGCCTCACTGCAGACAAGACCCGCGAAGCGGATTACAGCCGCCTGACCGCAGTGTTCGAGAATCCCAGCCTGCAGATGGCCAGCTTCACCATTACAGAAAAAGGCTATTCCCTCACTGGTCCGAACGGTCAGTATCTGGGTATCGTCGAGAAGGATATCGCCGGCGGTCCGGATCAGCCGGTCCATGCGATGAGCATCGTCGCTTCCTTCGCTTACAAGCGTTATCTGAAGGGACAGTACCCGATGACCTTCGTCAGCATGGACAACTGCTCGCATAACGGCGACAAGCTGAAGAACGGCATGGTTACCATCGCCAAGGAATGGGCGGCCAAAGGCCATGTGGAAGAAGGCTTCGTAGCTTATCTTGAGGATGAGCAGAAGATTACCTTCCCGCTGTCCATGATAGACAAAATCACGCCGCGCCCATCCGAATCGGTGCAGGCTGCGCTGCTGGAGCAGGGAATCGGCGGCATGGATGTGATCGTCACCTCCAAGAACACGTATACTGCGCCGTTCGTCAATGCCGAGATCAGCGAGTATCTGGTGATTGAAGATAAATTCACCAACGGCCGCCCGGCGCTGGAAGAAGCCGGTGTAATCTTCACCGACCGTGATACGGTCAACAATGTGGAAACTATGAAGGTAACCACTTGCCTCAACCCGCTGCATACAGCGCTGGCTGTAACCGGCTGTCTGCTCGGCTACACGCTGATTGCCGATGAGATGAAGGATGATACCTTGCGGAAGCTCGTGGAGATCATCGGCTACAAAGAAGGCCTGCCGGTTGTGGTAGACCCAGGCATTCTGAGTCCGAAGCAGTTCCTCGATGAAGTGCTGCAGGAACGCTTCGCCAATCCGTTCATTCCGGATACCCCGCAGCGGATTGCTACCGACACCTCGCAGAAGGTCGGCATCCGCTTCGGCGAGACGATCAAGTCGTACATCCGCCGTGAGGAGCTCGATCCGGCGCAGCTGACCGCCATTCCGCTGG
This sequence comes from Paenibacillus sp. IHB B 3415, assembly GCF_000802655.2. Taxonomy (NCBI): domain Bacteria; kingdom Bacillati; phylum Bacillota; class Bacilli; order Caryophanales; family Paenibacillaceae; genus Paenibacillus; species Paenibacillus sp. IHB B 3415. The sequence continues at coordinate 19,863 of NZ_JUEI01000055.1, forward strand.
CGATCGCAGCCTGGTGCCGGTATCTGCTCGGCGTGAACGATGAAGGCGGCGTGTTCGCGCTGAGTCCCGACCCGCTGCTGGAGCCGCTGCAGACCCGGCTGGAAGGAATTACGCTGGGCGCGAATGCAGAGCAGGCAGCGAAGGTGCGGGCGGTTCTCGAGGATCAAGCCATCTTCGGCGTGGATTTGTACGCCATCGGACTCGGCGAAGTCATCCAGGGGATGTTCACTGAGATGCTGGCGGGACCCGGTGCCGTGCGGGCTACGCTGGAGAAGTATATCGCCTGATGGGCAGGCGATACGAGATAAGTACTTACCGAAAGACCGGGACGGTTGGTCCCGGTCTTCTTTTATATCCAAACCCTCCATTCTTCCTTCCACACTTCAGCCTTGTTTACTCACAAACAGTTCAATCTGCTCCATATAACCATCAACCGTAATCTTCCGCGGGGCAAAGAGACTGATCATCAATGCACGCAGTGCAGAATCAGCCGTTTGGACCCGAAGCATAGAGTGCTCGGTGTCCGGGAACAGCCTAACCGTGAGCAGTGAGGCCGGGCTGATGTTCTCTCGGTACACCGACTCCGTTTGCTTCACATCTACATTCAAGTCCTCTTCGCCAAGCAGCAGGAGTACCGGGGATTTGAAGTTCTGTAGCTCATTCGTAGCGTCGGACAGAAAGTTCCGGCGGACAAATGACCAGCGTTCTGCGGACATTTTCTCCTTCGGATGAGTTAATTGAGTATATTCTTCATAGTCTGCCCTCCGAAGCAAAAGCTCGTCCACTTGCTGCTCATAGGTGATCTGACGCTTAATTTCCTCGGCGGTATAACCGTCCTTCTTCATCTGCTGCCGGGTATTATACGCCCCCTGCTGCAGCCAATTGATGGCCGGTGAGACCAGAATGCTGAATGCGAGCGTTTCTTGTGCCGCAAGCTTCGGAATCACCCAACCCGCTTGGCTAGCTCCCCATACACCAATCCGCCCGCTATCCACGAACGTCTGTGTTCTGGCCCAGGCCAGGGCCTGCCCGGCTTCCTCCACCCGATCCTCGATACTCTGCTCAAGCCAGTTGCCTGCGGAGCCATTGACTCCTCTTTTATTAAGCGACAGAGAGGCATAACCCAGCGAGGCGAGCCGTTCCCAGAGCGGTTTATATCCGTCATTATGTGAAGCATCGACCGGTCCGTCGCCATGGATGAATAGTACTAAACCCAATCCGCCTGCGGCGTTCTTGGGGAGCGTCAGTGTCCCCGTTAATTTGCCCTGCGGGGTGGGAATCTCAACGGACTGCTCTAACATTTCAAAAGTATTCTGACGCACAATATAAAGACCCGCACAAAGTAGTATACCTAACACGATGATTAAGCTAATTGCGATTTTCTTATTCATATGAACCTCCATATTGCCTACAGATCATATACTCCCACTTCACTTCACCGGACAGAAACTTGCTTAACAGGCTATACTCTTCCGCTTGGGCGCTGAATCCGAGCCGTTCATACAAACTCTTGGCAGCCCTGTTGTTTCCGGAGACATGCAGGCTTAAATATGTTAATCGCGGTTGATCCTGCATAAATTGTTGTGCCCGGCGTATCAGCAGTTGCCCTACACCCTTACCCTGATGTTCAGGATGAACCGCAAGATCTGCGATATAGCATTCTCCCGGCAATGGGTCATAGTTCAAGCCGTAGAGTGTGGCCAGCAGCAGCAGTGTATTTCTTGTGCCAATCCCTGTAATTTGCTTCCATACAGAAAGCTTGGCGGATTCAGCCGCCTTTCCGGTAATACTTACAGAGTTCTTGTGCCACTTTAGGCTAAGGGTACCCACCACTATCCCGCCTCGCAGCGCCACCACCCGTTTTGTGCACAGACCTTCCGCTGAATGCCCCAGCAGCTGCTCGAAAAACACGGCTAACTCCCCTGGATCAACCTTGGTTAGCGCCATAAACTTACTCTGGAATCCATGCACAATGATCCGGCTGACCTCAAGATTATGTTCCGGCTGTATGTCTACAGTGGTAATCGTTTTGGGAGCAGAAGAATTAGTCATAAAGTATCTACGCCCGAAGCGGCTTCGGTTTCAATGCAGAGCAATATCTCATAGTGGAGCATGCCCTGGCTGAACAAAGAGAGGTAGGATTTCTCGATAAGAATAAGCGGACCCGGAAGTTCACCATACTCATGCTCAGCATGGCGGCTGAATTGTTCAATAGCCTTCTCAAGCCCGGATTCATCTTTCACCTGTAACTTAAAAGAGAGATAGTTCCCCGCCGGTAAAATCCGTCCGGTTCCTCCACCCCGCTCCACAGCCGTATACAATGAGACAGTATCCGTACTGTCATAAACATAATGAATATCAGTTTCGAACAAATGGCTTACTCCTGCAGACTGTTCCACCAGTGTTCTTGCATCAAGAGCGGCTGCCGAATCCATGTCAAACCACTTTTGCAGCTGCAATGCTTCACGCATCTTCACGCTGTAGCTCTGCTTGTCCATTTGAAAATCACGCTGCTCATGCAGAACCTTCCAGAGGAGCTGCTCCAACTGCTGGAGCCTGGCAATCTCTCTGCCTACCTCCCCCAGCGAGTGATGCAGCTTCTCTTCCATTGCCTGCTGTCCGTCCTCCGCCATACTTTCTTTTATCGCCTGCACGGGCATCCCCAGCTTGCGCAGCAGCATAATTTGCGAGAGCTGATAGATCTGGTCTATGCCATACTTGCGATACTGGTTCGTATCCGTATAGGAAGGGAGAAGCACCCTTTTTTCCTCAAAATACCTGATCTGATGAACCGACACCTGCATAAGCTCGGCCAACTCGCCAATTGTAATTTCCGCCCCCACCAGTCACCCCTCCTCACTTCCCTGCTTATGCTTCAATGATATACCTTAGGCCAGACCTAAGGTCAACAGCTTTATCTGAAACGTAAAAGGACGGCACAAAAAGAGTGATGCACTTGATGTACACCCCTCTTCTTGTGACGCCTGACATTCTCTTGTTCAACCCGCATAAAAAAACGCTTTACACCTCAAACTCCATGTACTCAAAATAATCAAAATCCGCCGCATACAGCGTTCCGCTCAAATCCTGCACACACATGCCGATAAATGTGCCGGTGAACCGGATATAGGCCGGGAAATCATCGGACAGATGATAAATTTCCAGTGCCCCGCCGATCTTCTCCCAGTCAGACTCCCCGGCCCGGTAATAGAATTGGGCGAATTCCCGGTCGATCACTACCTTTAATATTACGCTTGCTCCCGGCGGCAGCGGGACATCCGCAGTCAGGGTATCCTCGTAGACCCCGTCCCGGGAGCGGATGATGCCCACGCATTTCCCCAGGGTCTCATCATGAGTGATCCGCAAGTAGAGATAATCCTTCGTATCATAATAGACAATTAATCCGGCCATCTGCTGGAAGTGCTGCGGCTCGAATTCAATGGCGGTTTCGGCGCTGCAGCTGAAGGCCTGCTGGCGCAGGGCAACCAGACTCTGGCGGTGCATGGAGCTCATGGATTCTCTGCCCCGGAGGCGCAAATATCCGGGGCGCTCCTGTAGCGAGAGCCACGCTTCCTCAGCAGGCACACGCAGGGTGCTCCAGCGGACATCCAGCTGCGGGACATCGAAATCATCACGGGGAGCCGGAGCGGAGAATGGATGCTCCGGAATGTCCGGACCCGGCACAGTAAGCGCCGGGGCGTTCCCGCCGCCGGCCAAGGCGAGCCAGCCGTCCTCCGTGAATTCGCAGCGCTGAATTGCTGTCTCCCGGCCCAGATTGCAGTAGTGGTCTTTCACGGGACGGCCGCACAGATGCACCATATACCATTCGTCTGTATGCGTGTGTACAAGACTGGCATGTCCCGCCTTCTGCAGCTCCAGTTCACGGTTTCCGGCAGAGGTCAGTAGCGGATGATTCGGAGCTGTCTCATACGGACCTTCAATCTGCTTCGACCGGGCTACCGTCACCGCATGATTATACTGCGTACCACCCTCGGCTGTGATGAGATAATACCAGCCGTCTTTCCGGTACAGATGCGGCCCTTCCGTAAGCTTCAGCTCGGTTCCCCTGTAAATGGGAATGACCGGACCGGTAAGCCGCTGCTCTGTTGCGGAATATTCCTGCAGCACAATCCCGGCGAAGCTGTTATTGCCGGTGCGATGATCCCACAGCATGTTGACCAGCCATTTGCGCCCGTCATCGTCATGGAACAGCGAAGGGTCGAAGCCGCTGCTGTTCAGGTATACAGGCTCAGACCAAGGACCTTCGATATTCTCGGCAGTCACCAGATAGTTAGGCGTATCCTTGAACGCCCCCTGTCTGCTTTTGACATCGGTATAGATCAGATAAAAGAGTCCCTTATCATAAGTAAGGCAAGGTGCCCATGCGCCTCCGGAATCCGGATCACCTTCCATATTCAGCTGCGACTTGCGGGTTAGTGCATGCGTAAGCGGCCGCCAGTTCACGAGATCGCGGGAATGATGAATCCGTACGCCGGGAAACCACTCGAAGGTGGAGGTGGCAATATAATAGTCCTCTCCCGCCCGGCAGATGGACGGGTCCGGATGAAACCCGCGTAGAATCGGATTGTGAATCAGTTTTGTGCTCATCTTGTCTCCCCCAGTGCTTGCCGTCCTGCTTCCAGTAAGGCAATGATTCTATCCGTATCGTAGACACAGCCCTGCCAGGTCCCTCCGCTTGCCGCCTGTAGCGCAGCCCATAGCCGGGTATCATCCGGCAGGCCCGGATCAACGGCAAGGCCCGGATGCGGAGTCCTCATATTCAGAATCTCCGTCCCCGCTTCCTTCGACACCGGCTGTCCGCCTTCTCCGCCTTCCCCGACCAGATTCACGCTCCCATCCAGCTTCACGGTATCGATTAGCACCTCTACCCAGTCATTGTCCCGTAGCTTCCCGAGGGGACCGCCGGCCAGCGCTTCGGGTCCCATATGCCCAATGCAGGCACCGGTGGACACGCCGGAGAAACGGGCATCCGTGATCAGCGTGACATATTTGCCGTAAGGCAGATGCTTAAGTGCGGATGTCAGCTGGTAGGTCTCTTCCATTCCTGTTCCGCTGGGCCCCCGGCCGATGATGGCCAGAATATCCCCGGCTTGCACCTTCCCGTTCTTGATGCTACGGATCGCATCCTTCTCGGCAGTGAACACCTTCACTCTTCCCGTATGCCTGTAGATTCCCTCGCTGTCCAAGACGGAAGGGTCAATCGCTGCCGATTTGATTACTGCACCTTCCGGGCAGAGATTCCCTGTGGGGAACGTCATCGTGGAAGCCATACCCTGCCGCTTGGCCTCTTCCGGGCTCATGATCACAGAATCCGGGTCAATACCATCCGCTTCCTGCAGTCTCCGCCGCATGTCGGCCCGTCTGTGCGAGGTCTCCCACCAGTCCAGATTCTCGCCCAGCGTCCGCCCTGTCACGGTCAATACGGATTCGTCAATCAGCCCCAGCCGCCGTAAATGCAGCATGACTTCCGGAACACCTCCTGCCAGGAACACGCGGATCGTCGGATGCGGCACCGGTCCGTTCGGAAGCACACTGACCAGCCGGGGAACCTGGCGGTTCACCTCGTTCCAGTCATCAACTGAAGGAATCTTCAGCCCGGCGGCATGGGCAACGGCCGGCAGATGCAGCAGCAGATTCGTGGAGCCTCCGAACGCGGCATGCAGCACCATCGCGTTCTTAATTGCCCGATCTGTAAGAATATCACTCATCACTATTCCGCTATGCTCCATATGCTGAAGCGCGCGGGCCGACTGGCGGCCGATATTCTTCCAGATCGGCTGCCCCGATGGTGACAGAGCCGAATGAGGCAGCGACATGCCCAGTGCTTCAGCAATCACCTGGGCCGTTGCGGCCGTGCCGAGGAATTGACAGCCGCCTCCCGGGGTAGCGCAGGCCCGGCAGCCCAGATCGGCTGCATCTTCGAGCGAAAGTTCACCATTGCTGAACCGCGCTCCGATGCTCTGCACCTTGCCGGCATCCTCGCCGTTAACCGGCGGCAGTGTAACGCCGCCAGGCACGATAATCCCCGGAAGCTGATGCCGCATTCCGGCCAGCGCCAGCATCATGGCGGGCAGACCTTTATCGCAGGTGGCTACGCCCAGAACTCCTTTGCGGGTAGGCAGGGAACGAATCAGCCGCCGCAGAACCACGGCTGCATCATTCCGGTAAGGAAGAGAGTCGAACATCCCCGTGGTCCCCTGGGAGCGCCCGTCACAGGGATCACTGACATAACCGGCAAACGGAATCCCCTGATTGGCGGTCAGCTCCTCAGCGATTTCTTCCATCATCACGCCGATTTCCCAGTGTCCTGTATGGTATCCGAGCGCAAGCGGACTGCCGTCCTCCCGCCGGATTCCGCCCATCGTGCCGAGAATCAGATATTGCGGCCTGTTCAGCAGCAGCGGATTCCAGCCCATCCCCGCATTCTGGGTCATTCCGAAGATTTCCCCGCTTGGGGCATTTCGCAGCACCTCACCTGTAATCGGAAGCTTGCCTGCGGGACCTTCCGCAGCGGTATGTACAGGAACAGTCTCATCTATGGCTTCCTTCATAATCTCATGCAAAGTCAGCTCCACACTTAACCCTTCTCTCCTTCAGAATGAACTTGCCCAGACGATTATCACAAGGATAGTTTCCTCGCCAGCTCTATCACTTCCCGGACCGCAGCCTCCTGTTTATCGGCAAAAGCATGCTGCAGCATCGTGGTGCTTACAGCGGCAACAGCATTTCCCGCAGCATCCAGAATCGGCGCAGCCACGCAGCTGATGCCCTGAATAATTTCTTCCCGGTCCACTGCGTAACCGGCCTCACGAATCTCAGACAATGCAGCCGTGAATTCCGCCCAATCCGTCAACGTGTGAGACGTAACCGCAGTTAAGGTTTTGCCGGAATAACGTCTTATGAGCTCGCCGTCCGGCAGCAGTGCCAGCATCATCTTGCCCATGGCGGTCGCATGCGCCGGGAACCGCATCCCGGGACTGGACTCCAGCCTCACAAGGGAGGGCCCTTCCTGCTTGGCCAGATAGATAATCTCATCCCGGTCAAGAACCGATAACTGAAAGGTTTCCCCGATGACCCTGACACTCTGTGCAGAGCCTGCCAGGAAGCGCTCCACCAGATTCGTATTCTGCTTAAGGGATTCGTTGTAAACCGTATTATAGTAGGAAACCCCAGCCCCCAGTGCGTAAGCCTCCCTGTCATCCTTCACCACCCATTGCAGGGTTTCCATTGTACGCAGCAGCGAGAACATGGAGCTTTTGTTAATGCCCGTTTCATCGCACAGGTCGGTCATCTTATGTTCTCCGGGCTTCCTGGAGATTGCCGTAAGAATCAGATCGGCCCGTTCTAAAGCTGGAACCCAATATTTCCGGTCCAAACCTTCATTCCCCTCTCATAAATCAATTGATTAAGCTCTCTTAGTTCACTATAATAATCTTATGTTTATAATAACAAACCTGGAGGCGGAATAAAATGAAAATTTCTAACATGACCATGAGACCGCATCATACAGGCATCATTCCCCCGGTTCCGACGATTCTGGATCAATCCGGAAAATTCGACCCTAGCGGAATGAAGCTGCTGATCGACAGCCTGATCCGGCAAGGGGTTCAGGGACTCTTTTTCCTCGGGACAGCCGGAGAATTCAGCTTGTTCAGCACCGAGCAGCGCGAGGAAATCGCTGAGGTATGCGTTAAATACACGAATGGCCGTCTTCCCGTATGGATTGGCACCGGCAGCAATACGACAGCAGAGACCCTCCGCCTTAGCAAGCATGCTGCGGAGCAAGGGGCGACAGGCGTCGTTGTCATTAATCCTTATTATTACAAGCTTAGCGAAGAGGCTTTGTTCTCGCATTATGCCTCTATTCTGGAAGCCGTTGATATGCCGCTGATGCTGTACAACTTCCCGGCGCTGACTGGCCAGGATCTGAGTCCGGCCTTCGTCAGCCGCCTTGCCGCCAAATATACAAATGTAACTGGAATTAAGGAAACCGTAGACCAGCTCAGCCATATCCGGCAAATGATTATGCAGGTGAAGGCGGTTAAACCGGACTTCTCGGTATTTTGCGGTTTTGATGAATATCTGCTGCCTACGCTTGCTGCCGGTGGAGACGGGGCGATTGCCGCCAGTGCCAACTTCGCACCGCAGCTGATGCTCGGGTTACTCAGCAGCTTCCTGAAGAAAGATCTGGCAGAGGTGCATGAGCTGCACCGGAGAATCATAGAGATCCCTGCGCTGTATAGTATCGATGATCCTTTCATTCCTTCTATAAAAGAAGCCATTCGTCTGGCTGGTGTGCCGGTGTCCACCTTCTGTCTTGCACCCTCAAGTCTCTGGAACGCAGACAAGGAAATTAAATTGAAAGAGATCTTCAACCGGGCGGGAATCTCCCAAGTCTCTATCTAGTCCATAGTCCGCATAACCCAAAAACGCGGCTGCGCTACTCCGCCTGAACCGCTTGGCCGCCCCCTTAGATCCGGCACACCGGTTCAGTCTTTATTCTCCGTGCGGAATGCTCTATACTTTTGTTCAGATGCACAATAGAAGAGACTGAGGCTGCCTAGGCAGCCATCCGGGCACAGCGAAGGGGGAAATTCCGGTTGTTTCAGCTATCCGAGAAGCAGGCACAGGAAATTGTAGACAAAATGATGATGGATATTCCTTATAACATCAACATCATGAATCATCAGGGGATTATTGTCGGCAGCGGAAAGAAAGAACGGGTCGGCACCGTTCACCAGGGGGCAGTCAAGGCATTATCCACCGGGCAAATGGTCGAGGTGCTGGAGGATGGTCTGTATGAGAAAAAAGGGACCAACGAACCGATTGTCATCGGCAACACCCGCGTTGGTGTGATCGGAATTTCCGGGAGCCCGGAAGAAGTCCGGCCTTTTTGCAACATCGTAAGAACTACGGTATCCCTGCTCATCGAACAGCGGAACACGCTGGAGAATCTCGCGAATGAGGCAAACCGCAAGAAGGCTATGCTGGAAATGCTGCTCGCCCATCAGGGAGCGTACTCCCAGAAATTAAGAAAAGAAGCTGCTGCCTACAATATTGATCTGCTGCTGAAGACTACGGTACTCTATCTCAAGCATTTCAATCCGGAAAAGGATGCTGCGAAGCTCCTGCTGCGTTATCCGTCCTTCCAGCTGGATGAAGATACCTGGCTGCTGCTGATCCAGAACCGTCCCGACTGCAGCCCGCTGATTGCAGAGCTGCTGCATAACCAGCCGCTCCTGCTGCTGGCCTCCGGCAGACTGGAATCCAGCATTGCCGAAGGGTACCGCCAGGCCAAATCGGCTTTGGGTATACTGCTTGCGCTGAAGCCTGCTTCACAAGCCATTACCTTCGAAGAAGCTGAATTTCTGGTGAAGCTCAGCCATGCGAAGCTGTCGGAAAAACCCGGCAGGGCGATCAAGCTGGAGGATACCACCGATCTGCTGGAGACACTCAGAAGCTTCATCAATCATAACTGCAGCGTCTCGCAAACGGCGGATCATCTCAATATTCACCGCAATACTCTGCAATACCGCCTGAAGCGTATCGAGAGTATTACCGGCAAAGACCCAAGGAATCTGCTGCAGCTCTTCGAGCTTACGTATGAGTTGCTGGCGCTTTATAAGTAGAGCGTCTTCTCGTGTTGTTGTGTTCTAGCGGGGGTGCGGGTGCGAGGGGGCGGATGCGGGTGTAGGCGGGCGGGTGCTTGGGCTCGGGTGCGGATTGCGCGGGCGTCCCGTGCGTTGAATTACTGCCCCGCGTTTCCAAATGTTGTACGTAATACAACTCGGAAGCGTAAATTCAGGCGATTTCGTAACGATTGTTGTATGAAATACAACAATCTGTGATTAGACCCGATATCACGGGAAGAATGTTGTATTTCGTGCAGGATTTCACCTCTGCGGGGATTACTTATAGTGTCTTATCTCCTGCACAAAACTAATAGCCCCTGGGAATTATCCCAGGGGCTATTCAATCAGACTCAATTCAACTCAATCCAATTCAACTATTCGCCCAGCTTCACTATTCACTCAGCTACACTAATCCCCCAGCTCCACTATTCTCCCAACTCAACTGTTCACCTAGCTACACTATCCGCCCAGCTCCACTATTCGCTAAGCTTCAGCAACCTCGCAATATTCTCGCAGGTCCGCTCAATATTAGCCGGGCCTTCAGCCAGCAGCTGCTCCAGGCTGGAAGCACCCGGGACTATGCCGAAGATGGCGTCGATACCTTCTGCATACAGCGTTTCAATTCCTTCGCCGATGTAGCCGGCCAAGGCAATCACCTTCTTGCCGTTTGCTTTGGCGGTACGGGCTACACCATATGGTGTTTTGCCGAATTTCGTCTGGAAATCGATCCCGCCTTCACCGGTAAATACGAAGTCCGCATCCGCCAGCTTCCGGCCTAGACCCGTGTATTCAATCACGATCTCGATCCCCTTCTGGAGTGTGGCCTGCGTGAAGATCATAAGGCCTGCCCCCAGACCTCCGGCCGCCCCGGCACCGGGAAGATCCCGTACATCCTTGCCAAGCTGCTGCTTCACCACCGCCGCATAATGAGCGAGATTGGCATCAAGCTGCTGCACCATTTCAGGTGTAGCGCCTTTTTGCGGGCCGAATACCGCCGATGCCCCGTGATCGCCGCAGAGCGGATTGGTCACATCACAGGCCACAATCAGCTGAACCTGCTGCAGTCTTGCATCAAGCGAGCTGATGTCGACGCTGCTCAGCCGGCCCAGACTACCGCCGCCGCGCGGCAGCAACTCCCCCGCTTCATCGATGAATCTCGCTCCCAGCGCTTCGGCCATGCCTGCGCCGCCGTCATTGGTCGCACTCCCGCCGATACCGATAATAATTTTGCGGATTCCCCGTTCCAGACATTCCAGAATCAATTCACCTGTACCGTAAGTCGTTGTGATCAGCGGATTCCGGTCCGCCTTGTCCACCAGCTGAATGCCGCTGGCAGAAGCCATTTCGATCGCCGCAGTCTCTCCGTCGCCAAGAATTCCGTATTTCGCTGTAACCGGCTGTCCCAGGGGCCCCACGACTTTTTTATAATGAATCTCCCCGCCGGAAGCGTCGACAAGAGACTGTACCGTCCCCTCTCCGCCGTCTGCCATGGGAACATGGATATAAGCCGCTTCCGGATAAATCTTCCGCAGTCCGCTCTCCATCGCAAGACAGACTTCCTTCGCAGTCATACTCTCCTTAAAAGAATCCGGTGCCAGTACAAAGGTTTTCTCTCTCATTTCCACACCCCGTATATGATATTGATATTAGAATAAAAATCCGTAAACCAGCGTAGCCACAATCGTCATCGTTCCGCCGACAAGCGCTTCGTAAGGAATCAGCCCCATACGCTGCTTGATCGTCATCTTCATACTGTCTGCAGTAACGTGGAAGTAAGTGCCCTGCGGCAGCGAGTCGATGACCGTCGCTCCGGTATGGACCATAACGGCTGCCGCCAGCGGAGCCGTGCCCATATCCAGAATGGCCTGTCCGAAGGAGCCGGTCGCCACAATAACCCCAGTCGAAGTGGACGCAGTTGCCGCAGCCATCAGAATACCGGAGATCGGCGCCAGGAACGTGCCGGAGATACCGGACAGCTCAATGAGATGAACCACCTGATTCGATAAATCCGAAGCAGAGATCAAGCCGGCAATTCCGCCTGCCCCGATCAGGATCAGGACGGTGGCAGTCATTTTACTGAGGCCGGAGGAAGTATACTGCAGAACCTTGTTCCCCTGCCCCATCGCCAGCATACCGATAATTCCGGCCAGCGGCAGAATATAAAGCGCATCCACTTTGAGTCTGGCCAGTGCTTCGATCCCGGAGATCGAACCTATTGGATTAATCATCAGCAGGACAATCGCAACCAGAGGAGCGACAATCGCTCTGCTGAGCGGCGGATAAGTAGCTGTATTCGCAGTGTCGCTACCGTTAGCAGCTTCTTCAGTGGTAACCATTATACCTTTTTTCTTCAGCAATGAGGCAAGGATAACGGTTACAATTAATCCGCAGACGGCCGGGATCAGGCCCGCCAGCATCACATGGCTCAAATCGAGATCGAAGCCCCGTGCGGCTGCGATGGTATTCGGATTCGGGGAGATAATATTCCCGGCCTTGCCTCCGCCCGACAGTGCCAGCAGCAGCGCTACCTTGGAAATCCCCATCTTGTTACCCACCGATAGAGCAATTGGAGCCACAATTAAAACCGCCACCGGAATGAAAACCCCCATGGCCGTGATGACCATCGTCGCCAGCGCCAGCGCCAGGATCGCTTTGCTCCCGCCGAACTTTCTCACGATAGCCTGGGCTATAGCTTCAGCCGCCCCCGATTCCATCATGACACCAGCCAGGACTCCGGCGGCCAGCACCCGCAGAACCGTGCCCATTACACTTTGTGTACCGCTTACAAGAACGCTTACCGTCTGTTCCAGATTGGCTCCACCGATAAGCGCACCTACAATGGCTCCCAGGAACAGTGCGTATACCGGATTCAATTTTCTAAGGATCAGAATAATGGCAATTGCCAGTCCTGCCAGTGCTCCGTACCAATCAATGATTAATCCTTCCATTTCGAATATCCCCCTAAGTACTTGTTGAACACGCTCTCATTATAAGGTCTTAGGGCAGCAAAAGAATATTGATGATCGGACGAAATGCATTGTGCAAGTGACCAATAGAAACCCGCTATATTTGTACTCCATTGTTAAAAGAGGACCTCCGGCAAATGCCGGAAATCCCCTTATTAACTCTCGAATATTAGGAAGCCGTCTGCCGTCTTGGCGTATCCGGCTGCGGTGCAGCATGACTGTGAACGATACTCCGTCTAACGAAGAACCCGGCAATCACACCAATCAGCGTGATGACTGCCGCCAGAATGAACGCATTATGCACGCCTGCCGCCAGACTTAGTGCTCCCATATCCGCTGCAGCGGTACCCGAATGAGTACTGATGTAGGTGCTTTGGCCAGCGGTCATCACACTTACAATCAGAGCTGTTCCGACTGCACTGGCTAACTGCTGCAGGGTATTCATGATGGCTGTACCATGCGGATGCAGTTCCCGCGGCAACTGATTCAGCCCATTCGTCTGCGCCGGCATTAGGGTAAGAGCCAGCCCCATCGTCATGCAGCAGTGCATAAGAATGATCATGTAGACTGGAGTATTTATGTCAACGCTGGTGAACATCCACATGGCAGCGGACAGAATGATCATACCCGGAATAACCAGTACCCGGGGGCCGACTTTATCAAAGCTCCGTCCGATAATGGGTGACAGTATGGCATTGACCAGCCCTGCGGGAAGCATGAGCAGTCCGGCATACAGCGCTGACAATCTCAGTGAGCCCTGCATAAAGATCGGCAGCAAATACGATGTAGCGAAAATCGTCAGGAAGCCGATAACAATAAACAACGTACCTGCTGTGAACATCGGATATTTGAACGCCCGCAGATTCATGATCGGCTGCTTCATCGTGAGCTGGCGCAAGATAAACAGTAAGAGTGCTGCAAGTCCGATAACGAGGCAGGCGATAACCTTCGGACTGCCCCAGCCTCCGTCTCCTTCGCCCACAACACTAAGCCCGTATACGATACCGCCAAAGGCGATGGTGGACAGGACAAGCGACAAAACATCAATCTTCGGTTTGGTGATCGTTGCCACGTTCTCAATATTAAGCAGCCCGATAATAAAGTCGATCACCAGGAAGGGAACCAGCACCCAGAACATCCAGTGCCAATCCAGCTTGTCGATGATCAGCCCGGACACGGTAGGTCCAAGCGCCGGAGCTACCATCATCACGAGACCTACCATTCCCATGGCTGCCCCACGTTTGGCGGGTGGAATAATAGTCAGGACCGTATTGAAGATGACCGGCATAAGGATTGCAGTACCCGCTGCCTGAATCAAACGCCCGATAAGTAGAAGCTCAAAGCCCGGGGCAAACCCTGCCGCTAAGGTTCCGAGCATAAATAAGCTGATCGCTGTCACGAATAATTTTCTAGTTGTGAACCACTGCAGCAGTAAGGCTGAGACCGGCATAATGATGCTGATGACCAGAATATAACCTGTGGTAATCCATTGTGCGGTGGAAGCGGAAAGATTCCACTCCGCCATAAGCACGGGCAGGGCCACGTTCATCATGGTCTCACTTAACAGACCGATGAATCCCCCCATTAATAGCGCTACGAGCACAGGGATTACCTTGTATTTCACCTTGATTTGTGATGCCTCATTCATGTACTAACGTTCTCCTCTCGAATTCCCTATCCATATTATATATATGTCCGCTTATTATATGTTCACTTATTAAATGGAGTCAAGGATTTTCTTTTAACTTTCTTTTGGCAAATTCATTCCAGATCTATGTCGACAGCGTCTTCAACCGGGCAATAAAATCATTCATTTCCGGCCCCAGCCTGGAGAAAAACATCTGATCCGCGCTCATAACAATCCGGCTGGCCCGTTCCATAACAGCTACACCGGATTCGGTCAGTGAGATCAGCTTGGCTCTGGTATCCTGCGGATGCGGCACACGGCTGATATACCCTTTTTTCTCCAGTGTTCTCAGCACTTCTGAAGCCATCATCGGATCGATATCAGAATTGTGGGCAATCTGAATCTGCGTCACACCGGACGCGCTTTCCCGCTCATTCAGTGCATGGCAGGAACGCAGCAGCGCAAACTGGACATGTGTCAGATCCACCTCCCGCAGCTCGGCTTTCATTAACTTTTGCCAATTGTTCGTGACTCTCCACATGATATACCCTATGTCTTCCGTATATTGCTCCATTCCCGCGTCTCCCGTCGTTGTTGCTGCGTTATATTTGTTCATTATAAGCAGGAGAAGAAGCGCCGTCAAAAAAATATAGATGCTCCCCATTCCGATTACTTTGCTGCTAAATAACAACATCCTGATATCCAACATCAATTACAGCTTCATCCAATAAACGAAGCCCCAGGCCATTCTCCTGATCCCATGTACACTTAAATAGAATTCCAATATCTCGTCCTTCCCTCACATCTCCATATGGAACAACAATTCCTTCCAAAATAATCATCTCAAGAAGTTCCTCCATTGTTTCAACTAAGGGATAATCCTCATTAAAAGCAACATCATAACCTAGTTCAACCCGCTTTTGTTGATAATATTCTAAAATTGGCTGCAAGAAATTTCGCTGCAATTGCTCCCATTTATTTATTAAGAATTGATATGCCAAATACTGTTCTTCATCAAATTTACCTTCCTCATCCCCTTTAACCATGAGTGATATTTCGGTTTCATTTCCAAGAAAATCAATAGTTGTATTCGTAGTCCAAACATAATCATATTCGAGCTCGCCAAACACCGAATCATTTATTTTCATTTGAGAAATCCCCCTTCTAATTATTTGCAAATTCGCCTGGTTCAAAAAAGCTCATGTTCAAATTTGCTATTAATTTCAGATGACACAAGTTTTTTCCTGGGTTAACCCAAATTAATAATTAACTAGCCAACTCAGATGAATTATTAAGTTGCTTAGCCAGTTTTATATCTGCTTGTTTAATATTCGCAGCTCTTGCTTTAGGTCCATTACTACTAACTCCACCACCCATTTCATCAGATTTCATCTTATATTCCGATAACTAAAAATAGGTCAACTATGGTAGAATCCGACCATAATCGACCTTTTTATGTAATGCTACTGTTTTAGCATTGCGCCTTGCTTACTCCGTTAGCATTTCTAGGAACGACTCAAAACTTTCACTTACTAAATACGTTATCGGTTCTAATTCACCAGATTCTTCATGGCTCCATACGCAAACAGTTGGAATCTCATTAAATACCTTAAAATCTAAGCATAGATAATCCCCTGAAAATAATATAGCAATCGGGAGTAATTCTACTCCTACTAAATCTTCATTTTCAGTTAATCTATCTTCAATACGAGTTAATGTTACATCAATATCATATATACCAAATTCATTACTATCTGTGTCTTCAAGAACACATAGAAACCTATCTATAGCATATGAATGTTGGTTTATTGAAAATGAGCGATTTTCTGGAACTCCTCCATTGTATTTTTTTAAAAACACCTTATATTCTGGCGGCAATACAACCCTCCACATGCTCTCTTCTTTATCCAATAACGAATCTATCGGTAAAGGATAAACAATTGTATCTTCTTTTATATTCATACTCACTCTCCTCTCACATTATCGTGGAGCATCTGCCCACATACCTGTAGTTCTTCCTCCATTATGAGGAACAATATCATGTATACCAGTTTCAACTAATTCCATTTTACCTGGAATTTCAGTGTGATGCCATGTCATTCCTGGTCTATTTCCACCTATCATTTCATCAAGCCACTTAAATTGCTCTGCATCTGAAGCCTTCCATAGTATGTCTGGTAGTTCTACAGTTTCATGAACTACACCCGCACCTTTAAAATCTGCAAAGCCAAATTTTATTCCCTCAACTTTTGTCACAGTAACTTGTGGTATCAAGCCTTGAGATATTGCAGCGTCTTTGATCGCTTTCTTTTCCTTAATTGATAATTTCTCTCCATCTGGAACATTTTTTTGCCAAGACCACTTCTTATTTGATTTTACATTATCAGCATACATCTTAGCCATATCATCAAGTGATTTCCCATTTCCTAACATGACAGCAGGTACCTTACCGTTCCCCGGCCCCTCAATCCTACTCCCGCCACCACCCATTTCATCCATCGCATCAATATATTGCTGCTGCACGGATGTCTT